>CAZTHA010000237.1:0-6794 GCA_964613435.1 uncultured bacterium | reverse complement strand
TCTTCAGCCCTTTTAAAAGCCAATGAATGTCATGCCCCGACTTTGATCGGTGCATCTCAAGATAGGCCTTAAAATAACGACCGCCCGATTACCCCTTCGGGGCACAAGCATCGGGCGATGAAGAGAGATAAAGTAAAAAAGGGCCTGTGTAAAAAGGCCCTTTTTTATTATTTGAGCTGTTTTTTCCTGTTAGCGGGAATTGCTAACTTTAAAAAAAGATCAGAAAGATTTGAGCTGATTGAGTTTCAGCTGCAGCTGGTCATTGCCGGGATTCTGCAGGGCCTGGAATTCGACAGCGGTAATGGCGCTCTTGACCAGTGGTCTGATTTCATCGCTGTTGGTTTCGCCGGATTCGAGACGATCGAGAAGACTGTCGAGGCTGGCAAAGTTGCCGGCTTCAATTTCCCGGCCAAGATTGGCGGCAAAGTCGGCGTTCATTGCTTCGAGATTGCTCAGGCGAATCATCATGGCAGCTTCTGAATCGCTAGTGTCATTAGCCATGGCAGCGAAACCGGAGATGATTTCGTCTGAATCGACTGCGGCGGCGGCGCGGGCTACGGCAGCTCCCGAGTCAGTGATGGCGATGCTGTATTTGATTCCCTTTGATTTTTTATAGACGTTTTCATCTACTTCTTCAGGAACAAGGCCGATGATAACGATCGTGGCCGTATCAAAATCCTTGTCGGGAGTAATTTTAAGGGTGCCGCCCTGGGTTTTGCGTTCTTTAACCTGCCTGATCGACATCCAGTTGATTTTCGGGGCAACCTGGCCGCGGGAATTGCTTTGAATTACCGCCAAAGAAAATTCATTATACTGGTCATAGCCGAGCTGGAACATTGGCGCAGTGAGCTTGATTTCAACATCCGATTTGGCATTGCTCAAATCAACCTTGATGCCATCGGCGCTCCAGAAGAAGACTTCGCCTTCAACCTGTGCAGGCAGGGTCTTAACTGTTTCACTGACCGGCAGAAGCATTCTGCCAAGGCTTTTGTCGTAGGCATATTCGTTTTCTTTGCCAAGCCGCGGATCATTAACATAGTTGGCAACCATAAAACGTTCGAAAGTTCCGGTAAAACTGCTTTTCAACGGTTTGAAGGCTTCAACGAAACCGGCCAGGCCAGTAGCTTTCGAATCAACGAGCTTTTTGAAGAAATCGGCGCGATTGCTATCTTTCAGGAAGCGATTGTAAATGTAATAGTTCCAGAGATAGACCTGGCCATAATTGGCGAGCATCTGAGCATCTGACCAGGCAACCAGGCTATTGTCAGGAGTTTTCATATAAGAAAGAATCTGGCTGGCGTGGCCGAAACCGCACAGATATGGCGCGATCTGCGAGCAGGCTTCGTTAACCCAGGTAGCTTCGCGTGGGTCGTGGGCGAAGTGAATCATGTGCTGAAATTCATGGGCGACAACCGACATGTAATGATCTTTGGTCGGGTCAGAGGGGTAAATATCGAGATAGAACATTTCCCGTTCATTCGATTTAATATTGTAGTTTGCGGGAATCTGTGAATTCAGAAATTCATCACCGGCGAAAAAGTAACCGCCGACGAAGCCACCCTGCCCATTGAAGCCGTCTTTGATATCGAACATCAACAAAGTGATTCTTTCATCACCATCGATGCCGGGCTTCCATTCAAAACCAAAGTTACTGGTGTTGGTCGGGTAAATATTGTCATCAAACTGCTTCTGAACTTTATCAATGGCCGTCTGGGGCACAGCCTTGCCTTCTTCGACAAAAACGTAGCAATGTTTGCCAATGGCTTTGAGAGCGGCTTTGGTCTGCTCGAATTTGTTTTCGACGATATTCTTGGTCCAGAAAGTTTCGACGTCGCCAACCTGATATTTTTTTGCTTCAGGCTCAGGAGCTTTTACGCGTTTTGCTCTTTCTTTCCGGGTTTCAAGTTTAACGTTTTCGACCAGCCTGGTAACATCCTGATCGAACATGTGAGTTGCGTCTATCCATGATTGCTGGGCAGCACTCGCGACATTGCCGCTCAACAGCGACATTGCCAACAGGCAGATTGTGAAAATTCCGGTTGCCTTCTTCATACTCTTATTCTCCTGATTTGGCGTGGTAAAGTTTTATAAAGCAATTTTCCTGCCAATTGGAAAAGTGTAGCCCGGTGCCGGTTGCCCGTGCCCTTTGGTCAATTTTGCCGAATTTCCGGCACGACCGTTTCATTTTTTTGGCAGACAAAAAAGTTTGTGCTATAATATCGCTGCCATGAAAGACTATTACAAGACACTCGAAGTATCTGAAAAAGCCAGCAAAGAAGAGATAAAAAAAGCTTTTAAAAAGCTGGCGAAAAAATACCACCCGGATATCAACAAGGGTGACAAGAAGGCTGAAGAGAAATTCAAAGAGATTTCCGAGGCCTACGAAGTTCTTGGTCGCGAAGACGAACGCGCCAAATACGATCAGGCACGAACCGGACGCGGGTCTTTCAAATTCGAGGGTTTTTCCAAGGAAGGCCCTTTCGGTGACTTCTTTTATCAGTCATCAGGCGGCATGGGCGGTTCAGACCTATTCGAAGAAATTCTGCGCAGCATCGGTGGCTTCGGCAGTCGGCGCAAATCCGGCTCAGGTTCGCCGTTCGGCGGGTTCGAGAATATTTTCAGCCGGGGCGGCGGGCAAGGTCACGGCCGGTCAGGCTCGAATGCCACTCTGAAGATTCCTTTGTCAACGGCCCTGAATGGCGGAAAAATTTCCGTCAGCGGCCTGCCCGGTGGCTCGCAGACGGTCGACATACCGGCCAACTCCGCCAATGGTCAGACCATCACCGTCGACACCTATCAGGGTGTGTTCCATCTCAAGCTCGACATTGAAGATGAGCACCCTTTCAAGGTCAAAGGACACAACATCGAAACCACGATCAGTATCAATCTGGCTCAGGCGATCCTTGGCAGCAAGATCAAACTGCGCAGCCCACGCGGCGAAGAATTTATCGTCACTATTCCAGCCGGCAGCCAGAATGGCGATGTGCTCAGGCTACGCGGCCAGGGTCTTGGCGGCGATCTGCTGGTTAAGCTTGAAACGACCATTCCCAAAAATCTGAGCGAATCACAGAAGCAGGCTTTTATCGAGCTTGCCCGCAAAATGGACTGGAAATACTAGTTAACACCAGCAAAAGTTTGACCTGCATCGATGATGTGGTAAGATATCTGCATGATCAGAATCAAACTACTACTTCTGCTGTCACTTCTTCTGGTTGCAACCTGCAGTTCAGCGCTGACCCTCGATCCCCTTGAAGGAGTTACAATTTTACTGGACCCGGGGCATGGCGGAACTGATTCTGGAGCAATTGGGCCGACTGGCCTGAAAGAGTCGAACACGAATCTGCGTGTTGCCCGCTACCTGAAAATGCTTCTTGAGGCCGATGGAGCCGAAGTTTTCATGACGCGCAACGACGACAGCTACCTGAGTCTGGGGCAAAGGGTCGAAAAGGCTCGCGAACTTGCACCCGATCTTTTCGTGTCGATTCATCACAACGCTTCGCTGCGCCCGAGAAAAACCAACCGCAGCGAGATTTATTACAATGCTCTCGACAACGGCCTGTCGCAAATTGCCGGGCAAAAGATGATCGAGCGCCTTGAATCGTTCGGCTTTGGCGAAGAATCGATAATCGTTCCCGGCGGGTTTTTCGTTTTGCGCAACAACCCCGCCCCTTCAGTTTTAACCGAAGGCAGTTACATCTCGATTCCGGAAATCGAAAAGCAACTCAAAACCGGCAAAGCCCTGACCGACCAGGCTGAAGCCTTGCGTCGGGCAATTCGCGAAACTTTTTCAAATGGGCCTCTCAAGATTAAATTATTCGTCTCTGAGACTCCGGTGAAAATCAATACGATCTTTTTCAATTTCATTTTTGCGGCCAACAAGCCGGTTATGCGGGTTAGAGCACGCCTGGCCGGATCAGACCAGAAGGGTTTTGGCTTCGATCTTCTGCCCTCGATAGGCAATGCCTACCGATTTTACAACACCGAACCACTGCAGAGCGGGCAATATGATCTGCAACTCACCTTTTATGCCAAAGACGGAACAGTTGCGCCAAGAATAACGGTACCGGTATCGGTTGAACTGCCATTTGGCCCCAGTCTGATCAAGCCGGTCGCGCCCTTTATTCCATCTGGTTACAAGGGCAAGTTTCCGATCTCGGTCGAGTTGCGTGACAACGATGGCCGTCTGAACACCAGAGTAGCCCCAATTGCAGTTTTTTATGGCGAAACCGGTCAGGTAATCTGTGAGTCAGAAAGAGACGGCACTACCACCGTATTGCTCGAACTTGACGGCACAGAAACTTCACCGATTGAAGTGCGCGTAGTATACGACAGTCAGATTCTTGCCCACCGCTTCATTCCGGTCAAAGAACCGCAAAAGCGCGTCGTGCTTGGCAGAATTCGTGGTCAAGACCGTGGCGAAGAAGGAGACGGGGTCGACAACGTCAAAATCAAGTATGGTATCACCCAGACATCTACCATTGAAGGTGGATACTTCTTTCTGGAATATCCTATGATCTATGACAATATGAAACTGGAACTTAACCCGCCAATGGGTTATGGAACATCAGAACACTGGATAAAAACCCGTGGAGAACCGGTTTTTCTTGAAACGATCTGGATCGATCCAATCGCCCCCAAGCTTATGGGCAAGAAACTCGGAATCATGGCACCAAGAGAATTCGATGATCCGCTGCGCGAGCTGGTTAAGGATCTGATGTCAGCAGGCGCAGAAGTTTCCCGGCTAAATTTACCCGAAAACATGAATAAACCGGAATATCAGGCAGTTCTCGAAATCAATTTAAAAGATGATTTCAATCTGGTTTTGTCACTAAAAAAAGAAGCGGTTAAACAAATCACGGCGCGACACTATCATCGTGGTGGCAAAGGGAAAAAGCTTGCCGACCGCCTGGCCGCCCACCTCGCCGACTCAGCGGCAGCGATCAAACTTTCAGTAACCGCAGGCAGCGATTATGAAATTTCCCACACCGGAGCGACTTCGCTGGTATTGGCGTTTCCACAGGAAACACCACCCGGATTTGCCGAGCTGGTTTTGAAACATTTATTTGAAGTATTGAAATCTGAAATTTAAACTACAGAGGAATTATGGAAAAGGAAAACAACCCCAATCTGACCCCTGAAGAGCAGCGTTACCAGAAAGAAACCCATTGCCCGAGCTGTGGGCGATTTACCGGGATTTTTACCCGGTGCCCATATTGTCAGGCTTTGGTCGACAAACGTTTATCGATCAAAGCGTTCAAATTGATCGCCGTGCTTACCTCGACCATTGGGTTGATGATGCTGCTGTTTTATGCCCAGCATGTTGAAACCCCGGCGGTCATGATCAAGGATCTCGGCCCGCTGAGCAATTTTGCCCACGTCAGAGTGACCGGCAAGGTTGAGCGCAGTTTTGGCATTCATCCGCAATGGGGTTCACTGGGATTCATTCTCGAGCAGGAAGAAGAAGGCAAAGAGCCACTGACGATTAGAATTTCAGCCTATTCAAAAGTTGCCAGAGAAATTGAAAAACGCAATCTGGTTCCGGCCAAAGGCGATGAGGTTTCGGTCGAAGGTCAGGTGCGCTTCCAGAAAGACTCCCCCAGCCTGCTGATCAACGCCCCCGAGCACATTCGAATCGTCAAGAAATCAGCCAATGTTCCAGAAGAAATCAAAAGTATCGAGCCCGACAAGCTCAGCCACAATCATCTCAACACCTATGTCTGCGTTACCGGCAGCGTACTTACGACCAAGTCCTTTCCTTCAGGCATGATCATCAACATCGACGACGGCAAATCCGGACTGCCGGTATGGTTGCCGAAGCAGCATCTCGAAGACGGGTTAAAACTAAATCCCGGCGACCTTATCGAAGCCACCGGCATCGTCGAGACCTTCAAGGACAAGCTCGAAGTAAAAATTACCAAAGAAAATTCATTCAGGGTTATTTCGCGGGTAAGCACGACCGAGCCGGCGGAGGAAGAAGACTGATGACCATACTTGAACATCTTCTCAATCCGCAATATCTTGATTTGTTTTATTTCAGCGCTTTAGGTGTGCTCTTTTCGCTGGCAATATCATTTTTGCCGGCGTTGCACATTTATAACGTAATCGGCATCTTTCTGATGATCGTGCTGAAGTTTGAAGCGACCATGGCTCCGATGCAACTGATTTCGCTCTGTATCGGCATGATAGTCGGCTATTCGATTCTAAACACGGTTCCGGCCACATATTTTGGCCCGGGTGACGAAAGCATGTCATACTACATTCTGCCGAGCGCAGCCTGGGTTGCCAAGGGACGCGGATACGAGTCGGTAATTCTTACCGGTGTCGGTGCGCTTGGCGGCATCATTCTGCTGGCAGTTATGGCCCCGGCTTTTCTGATGTTCATGCCTGGGTTGAAAACGATTACCAGTCCGCACATGTTCTGGATTCTCGGTGCGGTAATCGCCTACATGATCATGTCTGAATGGCCGAAAGGCATCAGTCAATCACACAATTGCTGGGAAAATTTCTGGGAAGGCTGGCGCTTTCTCGGAGTCGGAATTGCCACGTTCATTCTTTCCGGCATTCTCGGCTTCATTGTCATGGCCAAAACCATGGTGCCGCTCGATTTTGCTTTTCAGAGCATCACCCCGGTTTTCGTCGGTCTTTTCGCGATTCCCTGGCTGATCACCAATATCATCAACATTGGTATCATTCCCAAACAGCACGAGGCCGAATCGATGGAACTCGACTGGGATCTGGTTTGTCGCGGCACCTTTGGCGGCTTTCTCGGCGGTTTCTTTGCAGCCTACATTCCG
>CAZTHA010000236.1:0-6827 GCA_964613435.1 uncultured bacterium | reverse complement strand
GATACGGAAAAATTGGCCATAATCGGCCACGGTGCCGGCGCGGTTCTGGGGGCGAATCTGGCTGCCGCCGACAGCTATTTCGGATTGCCACGCTGCAAAGCCTTGTTCATTCTTATGCCGCATCGAAAGACTCTTAAGATCTATGATCTTTCGGCGATCAGCCGCGACGCCAGCATGATGGTCATTACCGGCGACCGCATGGATGAAAGCAATGAACAGACTGCCCGCGAGATATTTTATGCGGCCGACCGGGTTAAGACCGGTAACAAAATTTATATCTCAGTCTGGTCAGATTTTTACGGGCACCCACCTTTGGTGGCCGACGAACTTGCGCCCTTTGCCCCCGAATTGCCCCAGTTCGAACGCTGGGTCATAAAAAATCGTTACGATTACCTGCTGCTGGCTAAAGATAAGTTTCATGCCCATACGATAAGAACCAGCCCCCTCGACGCTTTTGACTGGTTCGTATCTTTTCGCTTGTTCGATGCTCTGACACAAAAAGTGTTCACGCAAAAATGCGATTTCAACCCTTTGAAGGATAGCGCCGAATTGAGGTTTACCGGCTATTGGAGCGATGGTCGCCGGCTCAAGGGCCTTATCGGTGGCAACCGACCCTGAAAAAGTTTAAATTACCGCCGCAAGCGATTCCTGCTTGTCCCGGTATCTTTCAATTGCCAGGTCGATCAAGCGGTCGCAAAGCTCTGAATAGCTTATTCCAGTGGCTTCCCATAGTTTCGGATACATGCTGATCTTGGTAAAACCTGGAATGGTATTTATCTCGTTGATTATTACCCGGTTGGTTCCGCGTTCAAGAAAGAAATCGACCCGGGCCATGCCGGCACAATCGAGAGCCCGGTAGGCCTTGATCGCCAGATTGCGTATTTCCTCACATACTTCTTCGCTCAAATCTGCTGGAATCTTCAATTCCGAGCGATCATCGACATATTTGGCCGAGTAATCATAGAATTCATTGCAGGGAACGATTTCGCCTGGCAGCGAGGCCATCGGTTGATCGTTGCCGAGAACCGAAACTTCAATTTCCCGGCCATTGACAAAGCTCTCGACCAGGATTTTTCGGTCGAAACGCGCGGCAAGATCGATCGCTTCTTTCAGGCTCTGGCGATCTCTGGCTTTGCTAATGCCGACCGAAGAGCCTGAATTTACCGGTTTTATGAAACAGGGGTAGTCGAATTCCTTTTCGATCGCATTCATGATCGAATCGGGATTCTGGCGCCAGTCACTGCGCAAAACTTCTTTGAACGGCGCAACGGCAATGCCAGCATCGCGAAACAGTTTCTTGGCGATAGTTTTGTCCATTCCCGCTGCTGAAGCGAGAACTCCGCAACCGACATAGGGCATGTCAGCCTGTTCGAGCAGGCCCTGAAGTGTGCCGTCTTCGCCGTAGGTGCCATGAATTACCGGAAAAAGAATATCAAGGTCGACCCGGTTCTGGTTTGCCGGCTTGTCGACGAGAATCAGGCCTTTGTTGGTGGGGTCACAGTTCAAACTGGCCTTACCCTGACCGGAAAAAGGAATGCAGGTCTGGTTCTTTTCGCTCTTGTCCTCGAGCATCGCATCGGGCTTAACTCCGACCAGCCAGGAGCCTTTCTTAGTAATGCCTACCGGAACCACATCGTATTTGTCCGGGTTCAGAGCCTTCATAATTGAACTCGCAGAAATCAGTGAAACTTCATGTTCTCCCGATCTTCCGCCAAAAATAACGCCAACTCTGATCTTTCCGGTTGTTGATGGGTTCATTGCCTGCTCCTCGCTTTTAACTTGCTAAATGAATTATCGGCAAAATCAACGGGAGCTTGAAGCAAAAATAGTTGTCAGGGAATTTCCGAATGTGCCTTGTAAGCGCCTTTTCCGAGCTGAATCGGCAGCTGCTGGCGCAGGCTGTTTTTGGTCATCTTGCTCAGTCGCGGATGGCTTTTTCCCAGGTCGTTGGGCTGACCGAAAAGAGCTTTGGTCAAAATATACTGGTCATTTTCGCTTAAAGTCGAAGCAGAAATGAGAATCGCATTGATTTCTACTCCCGACAGCTCCTGAGTCTGGCCCGGGTATTGGTTGGCAGCGATGGTCGATGGAAAATAAAATGAATATTCGCTGACCAGTTTCTGCACCAGATCCGGTTCTATAGGGATCAACGAAATTTCAACCTTCTTTGCCAGTTCAACAATCGATGGATTGGGCAGGCCGCTGGTAAAAATGAAGCCGTCGATCTTGCCTTCCTGAAGCAATTCCATGGCTTCGCCGGCGCCAATATACTGGTGATCGATATTTGACCATACTTTGGCTATCGACAGTATCTGCTGGGCATTGTAATAAGTGCCGCTGTTTTTGCTGCCAACGGCGATCTTTTTGCCTTCCAGGTCATTCAAACTACTTATTCCCGTTTCTTTACGAACGATGATCTGAACGATTTCCGGGAACAGGGTCGCGATTCCTGAAAGACCGGTCATCTTCTGTCCGGCAAACATTGCCTCGCCGTTTGCCGCATAATAGGCGATGTCGTTCTGAACCAACGCCAGGTCTGCTTTGCCTTCGATAAGCAGCTTGATGTTTTCCATCGAGCCGGCAGTTTCGAGAATACTGAACCCGTGATTGGCATGGGTTTGTTTGAGGATTTTATCCAAAGCTTCGCCTATGGGATAATAAACCCCGGATTTCGAACCGGTAGCCAGGGTATACTGAGTTTTGCTCAAACTCGATCCGCAGCCGGTCAGGACTACTACCAGCGCAATTACCCAGATTATTGTCAGAAATCTCGATGAAGCTTTCATGTGCTACCCCTTTATTCTATCTTTTGCATATATATAACACAGCATTTTTGCTTTGCCAAACCCTTTGCCAATTCATGAGACATTCTTGAAACAATGTGCTATATTGGCGCGGACATGAAACGACAAAGACTGCAGATCATGACCGAATGCGGAATGCTGTTGGCAACCGCGCTGGCTTTTGCCAATTTTAAATTGTATCAGTTGCCGAGCGGTGGTTCGGTGTCGCTGGTGCCTTTACCGCTGATGCTGATTGCCGCCAGACATGGACTTAAAACCGGCCTGCTTAGCGGCGCCATGCTTGGCCTGCTTTTATTGGCCATGCGCCCTTTTATCGTTCATCCAATGCAGTTTTTACTCGATTACCCACTTGCTTATGCCGCGCTGGGACTTGCCGGCGCCTTTAAATGGGAAACTCCGCTAAAAGCAGCAACGGCAACAACGTTGGCAAACTTGATTCGTTTGCAGTTCCACGTCGTTGCCGGTGCGGTATTCTTTGTTTCCGACGCCGATAAAGGCTCATTAACAAAGATACTGGCTGCAAGCTATGCTTACAACCTTGGCCATATCCTGCCGGAAACTCTAATCTGCGCGGTTCTGGCCGGGTACCTTGCGCTTAACCACAAGGCGCTCTGTGCCAGACAACACTGAGCCGACAATCAGGCCATTGCGACCTTATCACTGCCAAGACAGCGGGTACATACATAGCCGCGTGTGCGCTTGCCATTAAGCATTACCCGTTTCTTCTGGAGGTTTATGCTCCAGCGTCTTTTGGTGCGGTGATGAGAATGGCTTAGCGAGAAGCCCATTTTAGGCCCACGATTACAAACCATACAAACTTTAGACATGATTAAACCTCCAAAATAGAGCCGAAGTGAAAATTAATGATAACAGAAATAAATAAACGAAGCAAGCCAAATATTTAAGAAAAACATTTTTATTTGTTTTATCCGCTTCGATTGAAGCTTTTAGCGGCCTCGACATTAATCTTTGCCATCACTTATAAATGTACACTATTATTTTCCGAAATAATAGGTGTAAGATCAAAAAATATTTTGAAAGCAGGAAGGGAATATATGATACAGAAAATCAGCAAAGCCCCGGTTGAAGCAGAAGGCTTTCTGTTTTTTCCGATTAAAGGCAAAACTCCTAGCCCGTTTCCAGATTGGGTACCGAGCATCGTCTCGGAAAACTGGGAAGAAGATTTCGTCTCATCCTGGCGGTTGAACAACGAATATCTGTTCAAAGCTCCAGCATTGGAACTTGATTTCGCTTTTCGCCGCAACAGCAAAAACTGGCTGGGTAAGGCCTTGAATTTTTTCAAGCAGCGTGGCGTTAAAAGCTTCAATTTATGGATGCCCCAGCTTCAGGAAGATGATTTGAAAACCACGATTCTCGATTTCCTCGAAGTTCCGCTCTATATGGAATACGATATCGGCTTTTTCAAAACGGCAAAACCAGAAAGCAACCCTATCGAATTCGTTAACTACGTTTTCAATTCCTATACCCCGATCGAGAAATTCACCAAACTGGTGAGTGACGGAAAAATCCTCAACGAAGCGGTCAACGAAACCCGCCGCCTGGTTGACATGCCGGCCAATCTGCTCGGACCCGAAGACCTCTTTCTCGAAGCCCGTCGCCTGACTGAACTTGGCGCAAGAGTTGAGAAAGTTGCTGCTGAAAAGGTTGCCAAGATGGGTGGTCTTAACGCTGTAGGTGCCGGAAGCAGCCAAAAACCATGTCTGATCGAAATTGAGTTGAATCATTCCGATGAACAGCCAATTTTGCTCATTGGTAAGGGGATTACCTTCGATTCCGGCGGCCTCTGCCTTAAACCCCGCGAAAGCCTGACCGAAGAAAAGACTGACATGGCCGGCGCTGCTGCAGTGATCGGAATCCTTCGCTCGCTCGCCGAGATGGGTTTCGATAAACGTATCGTCGCCCTGATTCCAGCTGCTGAAAACATGCCCGCCGGCAATGCCTACCGCCCCGGCGATATCATTACCATGTATGATGGCACTACCGTTGAAATTCTCAACACCGATGCCGAAGGGCGTCTGATTCTTTCCGATGCCCTCTGCTATGCTCGGGAATTCAACCCCAAACTGGTTATCGATCTCGCTACTCTTACCGGCAACATCATGCAGGCTCTCAGCACACGCTATACCGGCCTTTTCTGTAACGACAAAACTCTTGAAGGCAAGTTGATGAAAGCCGCCGATGACGGTGGTGAGCAGGTTTGGCCGATGCCGCTGCATCCGGACTTTTGTGACGAAGTGAAAGGTCGCTTTGCCGACCTTAGAAATGCCGCAATTTCCGGAAAAGAAGCCGGTGCCTGCACTGCCGCCGCCTTTTTGAGCTATTTCGTGCGCTGGCCCTGGGCCCACCTCGATATTGCCGGATCTTCGATCGAAAAGAAGGGGCGCTCATACCGCCCGGTTGGCTATGCCAGCGGCGCCGGGGTAAAACTGGTAGTGAATACCATTCGCAGCCTCGAATGAACTGATTAGACAGTTTTTGCTTTTTCGTTAAGAAATTTGCCAACACCTCCGATACAGATTGCGTATCGGAGGTGTTTTCATGAAAAACCACAAACTCCTTAAAAATCTAATCTGTCTGATCATCATGATCTGGGTCGGTATGAGCTTTTCCGGCTGTACCCAGGCGAATTCTTTAAGTTCAAATCCTGCTGCGGCCGATGCCGACCCGGAAGCCAATCTAAGTCTGGGCGATGGTGGCACCAGCAAAGGCGATAACTTTGCCCCGGTTCTCAACCTTTTTGCCGAAAAGAGCGTGGTTGGCCCTGAAGCTGAAGTCATTATTCGTGCCGAAACCCTTGACCCCGAAGGTGCTCAGGTTTCTGTCGCCTGGAATGCAGATGTCGGTGATCTGATCAGCACCAATGATTCGAGAGTCGTCTGGAAAGCCCCTGCCGTGGGAACTCAGGCAACTATTGCCTGCCAGGCCACTGACCCGCATGGCTTGAAGACCGACGCCGAAGTGAAAATCGAAGTTCTGGCCAACGGAACTTATCGTCTGATGGTTGTTGCCGACCGTTCGGCTTTGGCAACCGGCCGGGTTTATTCGACCAACAGCGATCTTTATCTGCCCGTGTCCGGTGCCAGAGTTGAAATGCCTTCACTTGGCCAGGTGGGAATAACCGACTCATCTGGAGTCGTTGAATTCAATATCGATCAAACCGTCAGTGTGGCAACCGCGACCCAGGCTATCGTAAAATACCTCGACTGGGAAGTCGGTTACGTGGCCAGCCTCAAGCCCGGCGCCGGTGTCGGTTCGGTAATCGACAGTCTCAGCTTTGCACCCGGCTTCGACGGCGTTTCAGTCGCAGTTGGTCGTGGCGATTCATTCAGCATGAAACGCGGAGCAATTGAGGTGATGGCCGTTGAGAATGCTTACGGAGAAGTTAAACCGGTTGCCGAAGTCACAGTCGATGCCGGCTCAGTGCAGACTTTCTCGGCCCGCGAAACCGGAATTGCCCTGGTGAACTCCATTTCTGCCAACGGCGGTGAAATCAATCTTCGTTTGAGTAAAAACGGCTACCAAACCATAGACGGCTATCGAATTCCGGTTGCCCTCGATGGCCTGACCATCGTCAGGGCTCGCCTCGACCAGACTGGAAGTATTCCCGACACTGAAGCGATCATTTCCTATACCCGACCCTATAATTATCAAAATGCATTTCCGGTTTCCGGACCTTTTGAAATAGGTTTCGGTCAGCCAATGGAAAAAGAAAACTTTTTCGACGATATCAGCCTGATGATTCAGAACAAATCGACCGGACTCACCCTGGCCGTGAACGGTCGAGAAATCGAAAACCATTTCCGCATCGAGTGGAGCGGCAATACGGCGATCAAACTCTACCCGCGCCAGCCTCTGCAGGGCCTGACCCGCTATAGCCTGCTCATCAGTCGTCTTACCGCCCGGGCTGTAGATGGCCGAATGCTTAAAAACTATAACGGTATGTATGGCGAATTCGTCACAGATGCCGACGCCGCTCCGAAAATCCTTTCGACATCCCCGGTA
>CAZTHA010000235.1:0-6935 GCA_964613435.1 uncultured bacterium | reverse complement strand
GAAAGGTAGTCAACGAGTCCATACCTTCGATCCAGACGCGGCCGATCAGCAGAATCAGAACGAAGCTATAAACATAAAGAACCAGGCGGTGGTATTCGTAAGCCTTTTTGGTGTCGGTGGTCTTTTTGCGGATATAGCGGTCGGCGATCAACTTCAAAATAGTTAATGTGACGAATAGCCCGAAAGAAGTCAGCAAATGATCTGCGGTTTTGTCTGAAAAGGTTAAAACCCTCTTCAATTCGTCGACATAATGCGAATCGCTAAATATTGAAGTTAAAAATGTCTGCATTCTGCTATTTTAAACTTTTGGTATGATAATTTGCAATTCTTGCCGAAAAAGCCTTAAACTGCCTTTCAGCCATCGATGTTTCAAGATGGGATATTTCTGAAAGGAAAAAACAATGCGAAAGGAAATACTGACCAGCCTGCTGATAGCTTTGCTGTTTGCGGCTTTTTCAGCAGAAGTAAGACTTATGGCCAGCGAAGGTTACCGCGTACCCGAAAAAAAGATCGTAGACATTGTCGACACCCCCAATCCGCCACAAATTTCCGTCAACCCGAACGGAAAAACGGCGCTTCTGGTTGAATACACAACACAGCTTAGCCTTGAAGACCTGGCCGAGCCAACTGCCAAGCTGGCCGGAATAAGGATTCTTACCCGTTACAACATACCCCGGCGCAGCTATTTTGTTGAAAAAATCCGGTTGCTCGACCTGCAAACCCGTCAAATCAAGGATTTCAAGCTTCCTGAAAAGTCCAGATTCGGTTATCCGACTTGGTCGCCGGACGGTAAATATTTTTTGTCAGCCCTGTATCAGCCCGGAAAAAGCCAGGTCTGGCTTTTCGATCCGGCGAAACTCAGCGGCAAACCGATTGGGCCGGCCCGCATCAACTCGGTACTGCTTTCCCCATTCTGGTGGGGCAAAGACAGTCAGACGGTTTTCATTCCGACCTATCCTGAAAAGCGCGGCAACCCGCCCGAGCCGCCAACAATACCAGAAGCTCCTGAAATTCAGCTGACTTCCGGCAAGGTTTCTCAGGTCAGGACTTACCAGGACCTTCTGCAGACAAACCATGACGAGAGATTGTTTGAATTTTATGCGACAACTCAGATAATCAGGGTCAACATCAGAAACAACCGCGTCAGTAAAATCGGCAACCCCGAACTGATAACCTCATTCAGCACCTCGCCCGACGCCAGATATCATCTGGTAAAAGTTCTTGAAAAACCGTTTTCAAGAACGGTACCCCATTACCGATTCGCCCATCGCGTCGAAATCTGGGATGCGACCGGCAAATTGGTAAAGCAACTGGCAAGGCAGCCAGTTGGCGACGAAATTCCGATTGAAGGGGTGCAGACAGGTCTGCGAAACGCCTTCTGGCAAAGGCTGGTTCCAGCGACTCTGTGCTGGTTCGAAGCCCTCGATGGCGGCGACCCGAACAACAAGGTCGAGTTTCGCGATATCATGAAGGCGATTGACGCACCCTTCAAAGATCCGGCCCGCGAAGTAATCAAATTGCCGATGCGCTACAGTGGTCTTGATTTTTTTGACCGGGAAAACATGGCCCTGGTCTGGGATTACGATCGCGACACCCGCTGGATCAAAGCCCGCCTCATCGATCTGAGCAAGCAGAACGTCGCTTCTGAATCCCGTCTGGTTTTCTCGCGGAACTATTACGATCAATACAAGGATGATGGCAACCTGATTTACTATGCCAGACCCGACGGACAAACTGTAGCAATACTCGAAGAGGGTGACTGGGCATATTTGGAAGGCAAGGGAGCGACTCCTGAAGGTTACCGCCCGTTTCTTCATCGCTTCAATGTTCAGACCGGCGAAAAGCAGGAAATTTTCAGATCAGGGCTCGAAGCATTCGAAAGCTTCGTTGAATTCAGCGACAACACGCACAGGGGAATCATTACTGCCCGCGAAGACGTTGAAAACCCGCGCAATTTCTTCCTGAGAAAGATAGTTAAAGGCTCGGTCTCCGAACCCGAAGAACTCACCAACTACCCTGCCCCGGCCCCTGAACTGAACAAGGTGAAAAAAGAACTGATCAAATATCAGCGCAATGATGGCGTGCCCCTCTCAGGCACTCTTTATTATCCGATGAATTACCGCCCAGGTCGCCGGTATCCAACGGTAATCTGGGCTTACCCACGTGAATATACCGATATAAAAACCGCCGGTCAGGTTCGCAGTGCCACCAATCGCTACGCGAGAATCTCGGGAACTTCAATTTTGTTCTTCGTTTTGCGCGGTTATGCGGTGCTGGATAATGCAGAAATTCCCGTGGTCGGCGATCCGCTGACCGCCAACGACACTTTCGTCGAGCAAATCACCGCCGGTGCCCAGGCCGCGGTAGACAAACTCGTCGAACTTGGCATAGCCGATCGGAATAGAATAGGCGTTGCCGGTCATTCCTACGGTGCATTCATGGTCGCCAATCTTCTTGCCCACACCGAGTTGTTTGCGGCCGGCATTGCACGCAGCGGCGCCTATAATCGCACCTTGACGCCATTTGGCTTTCAGGGCGAACGGCGAACCTTCTGGGAAGCGCCCGAAATCTACATCAAGCTTTCAGCCTTCACCCATGCCAATAAAATCAATGAACCGCTGTTGATGATTCACGGTTCTGATGACCCCAATCCCGGCACCTTTCCAATTCAGAGCAAAAGACTTTTTGGGGCAATCAAAGGGCATGGCGGCACAGCAAGGCTGGTGGTTCTGCCGTTTGAAGGGCATGGTTACGAAGCGCGCGAATCAATTCTGCATGTTCTAGCCGAAATGTTCGACTGGTTCGACGAGCACGTGAAGAAGAGAAAAATATCCGGCAAAAAGTAAGGTTTTTGCTGAAAGCAGGGACTTACGCCCTGTTGCCATAAAAAACGGGTCTGTCTCATAGGAACCACTTGTAAAAACAAGCCTATGGGGACAGGCCCTTTTTTTAAGGTTTTAAAAGCGTCTCTAGGGGAGCCGAACCATCAAAATATCGACGTTTTTACCCGACTCGGATTCAACTCTAAATCGGTATTCACTGCCATCGAATCCGGAAGGCTGGTTTATGATGTAAAAAGCCGCGCCATAAGCCGGCAAATAGACTTCAGAGGTCGAATAGCCATAGGCTACCGAGGTGTAAGAAACATTCAGACCAAGATTGGTTTTATAACGATAACCGGCATTGATACCAGAAATGTCGATCTGGTTGTTGGCCCGTAACGAATCGAGGAGAGCTGCCATGGCCCAGTCTCTAAACATGCCGTTCATACCATCGCGGTTGATGAAAAGGTTGTTCACGTTGGCAATTCCCAGTTGGGTGGAGTTAACCATTGCCTTGATCGTCGCGGAATCGGATTGCTCATAGAGATAGAAATTGAACAAGCCAACCATGCCGTATTGAGACAGGGCCCGGCTGAAATTGAGCAACCCAACCGAGCTTGGCGAATTGGCCCAAAGAGAGAAACGGTTTTCCATTATCGGACTGCCGCGAAGCAGGCGGTATCTGGCCTCTGCACCAACTGAAAGGCTTTCGTCGAGCCATTCATCTTCCATCTGGTTGACAGCGTTAAAATAATAATTTGCGCTATAATTAACCAGATGCTGCATTTCATGGCAGATGGTTTCACGGGTTGCTTCACGCCATCTTTCGCCGGACCAGTTTTTGGCCGAGTAGGGAGAGAACAGACCAATCAGGTCACGCAGGTTACTGTTGGGATTGTCGGCAAAATTATTGCTGTTGAAAAGGCCGGCGAAGTTCAGCTTGGCATAAACCGGTGAAAGCAGAATCGATATCCGGCCATCGTTGTCGATATCATAGAAATTTGCATAACTGCCGGTCATCAGGTCATAAATGTGCGTTTCAAATTCATTCTCGAAATGAAGCAGATCGGCTGCAGTCACGGCATCCACCCCGCTGACTGCGCTCAAACCGTTATATGAGTCCTGATCGACGAAAATTTTGCAATGGGCGCTGATACGCTCAAGCTTGCAGTTGCGACTGATATAAGTCAGCCCCAGCGTATCGTTGACCACCCGCATGACGACGATATCCCCGACTTTCTCACCGGAATGGTCAGAAGCTCTTAAAGAGCGGTTGGCTTTGAAGTTCATATTGGCGAAATTCTGTCTGGCCTGCTGTCTCAAACGGCTTTCAAGCGGGGCCTGATTCAGCAGCAACTGAGCATAATCGCTGGGCTGAACCTCGCTGCCGGTTCGAACCGAAGGGGCAACCTTGCCGAGAACGTATGACTCGGGGGCCAGGCGAACTCTCTGCGAACTGAGATTTGGATTGGTCACCACCATGGCGAATTTTACCGCTTCATTGTTTACCGGAATGTTAATTGCAATGTTCGCTGCAGGCTGCGACTTGTATACAAACATGTCGTTGTCATTGGCCAGCACACTAGTCCCTGGCGCATCTTCTGCAGGCGGGACTGGGGGGAGGGAACCGGTAACTCCACCACCGCCGCCACCACCACAGCCAATGACGAACACCGAAAAGACAACAAGAATGATTACTGAAAGAATATTTGAAACTTTGTTATTTGCCATATTTAACCAGCCTTAAAAAATAATTCTAATGACAATATGCAATGAAACGGTAAAATTTTCCACTGTTTTAACAGTTTTTAACATTTATGATTAATGAATAAAGATTATTGCGCAGTCTGATTAAGAAGGGCTCTTCATTTCGGCAGCGCCTTAAAAATCAACACCTCGGTACCTTTTCCATGGTAGGGCTGAACCCTTCGCTCACAGAAATCAAAACCGGCTTTTTCAAGAACCCGGGCACTGGCTATGTTTTCCGCGGCGACAATTCCCTGAATTGAATCCAGCCTGAACTGCGAAAATGCCCATTCAATCATCAATTCAACCGCTTCGGCCGCATACCCCCTCCCCTGTTGACAACTTTCGATGGCATAACCGATTTCAACGCCACCGGCAATTGGGCTAAGGCCAACATGACCAATCAAATCGCAAGTTTCAGAAATCACAACCGCAAAAACGATGGGAACAGAAGCCGGATCCGCATCAGGCTGGTATTGCTCCATCAAAAAGCCCAAGACCTGGCGTGTTTCTTCGAGGTCCTCGTAAACCTGATCCGGGATCCACCTGAGCATACCGGCTTCCCGGCTCATAAAAAAAACTTTCTGATCATCGGTGGCGTTGAACTCTCTTAGGTGTAGGCGTTTTCCCGAGATTCTTTCATTTTTTAGCAAGGCCATAAACTGTTTCACCTGACTTAATAAGCTATGAAGAGATTCTATCAATAAAACGCCGTTTAGCCAATGGCTTTGCCGGTTCCTGCAAATGTGCCGGTAAAAATCACCAAAGTTCTTCGTCTTCGGGGGCTTGCTTCAAGCCTGAAACTGTTTGACTTGCTATGTTATTAAAGGTAAATTTGCAAAGATGCATCAAGAGTCACAAAATCAGCAGCACGACAAGTTTCGGTTTGCACTGCACCTGCTCAAGCCCTACCGAAAACTTTTGTTTTACGGTTTCATGTCGCTGCTGATAGTTGATATCGCCGATGTTCTCCCGCCGATAATTATTAAAACTGCCATCGATGGGATTGAAAAGGGAGCCGGGCAAACGCAACTGCTATACTGCGGTGCTCTGCTGATTGTTACGGCGCTGATCCAGGGCCTGTTCAGGTTTTACTGGCGCAAATTTTTTCTCGGCGCCTCGCACCTGTCAGTATACGACCTGCGAAAAATGTTGTTTTCACACCTTCTCAAGCTGCCCTTTCATTACTTCAGCCGAACCCGCACCGGCGACATCATGTCGAGACTGACCAACGATATCCAGGAAATTCGCTTCATGCTCGGCATCGGCATCCTGATCACCCTCGACGTCTCGTTCTACCTGCTGAGCATCCCCTTCATAATGCTCTACATGTCTGTCGAGCTTACCCTGACAACGTTGATTCCGCTGGTTTTCATACCAATTCTGGTCTTTTCGGTTTCGCGAGCCATACATAATCGTTCTCGGGACGTTCAGGCACGCCTGTCAGATCTCTCGTCCCGATCCGAGGAGAGCATATCCGGGATACGCATCATAAAAGGGTTCCGCTGCGAAGAAAGTGAAATTGCCAAATTCGACAAGGTCGGCCAGGAGTTCGTCCGCGACAAAATCAGGCTTGCCAACATCGATTCCATATTCCATCCAGGCCTTGATCTGGTAATCGCGGCCAGCATGGTTGTCTTGCTGCTCTTTGGCGGGAAAATGGTCATCGCCGGCACAATTTCACTGGGTTCTTTCATTGCGTTCGAAGCCTACCTGCTCAAGCTCAGCTGGCCAATGATGGCCATCGGCTGGATAATCAACCTCTATCAGCGCAGTATGGCCTCACTTGAAAGATGTCTGCAGATTCTCAACGAGCCGGAAGCATCTTCCGGCAAAGAAAAAGAAACAATCGACCTCCCCAACTACGATCTGGAAGTTAAAAATCTTCAGTTTGCCTACCCCGAATCGCCGACACCCGTTTTGCAGGACATTTCCTTCAAACTTGAAGCGGGCAAGACTCTTGGCATCACCGGCCCGGTTGGCTGCGGCAAAACCACTCTGCTGCGCCTTCTAGTCAGTATGCATGATCCTTCCGGCGGCAGCATCAAAATTGGCGGGCACTCGATCTCAGACATAGATCTCCACCAGCTCAGATCATTATTTGCCATCGTCCCCCAGGAAACATTTCTTTTCTCGGAAACCATCAGAGAAAACGTTCTTTTTGCCAGTGAAAACAAAGAAGACGCCGAGCTTGCCGGCAAATACGCGAATCAGGCCGGGCTGGCTCCCGACCTGAAAGAGTTTCCCGACGAACTCGAAACGATGCTTGGCGAAAGAGGGGTAAACCTTTCCGGGGGGCAGAAACAGCGGGTTTCTCTGGCGCGGGCCCTTGCCGCCAACCGGCCTTTTCTGCTGCTCGATGACTGC
>CAZTHA010000234.1:0-6955 GCA_964613435.1 uncultured bacterium | reverse complement strand
CGGCGAGGCACATCTAAAGGCTATGAAAGAAGTTTTAAAGGCCAGGAACCCTGAGCTTGCCGATGCTTCCGAAGAAAAATTAAATGCGGTTGCTGCGCTGGCAATCAAGCAGACCTATATCGATAAATTCGAAAGCAGCAGCAAAAAAAGCGCCAACTACCAGGAGCTTCTCGAGAAAAAACGCCAGTATAAAGCCGGAAAACTTGAACTGTCACCCGAAGAGGCACGGCTTCTCAACGGCAAGGCGGCGGCGATCAGCCCTTCTCAGTATAAAGCCGCGCTGGTCGAAAAACGCGTTTATGAACTGAAGTCTCAGAATGTTCGCTGGAGCGACGTTGAACGCAAGATGCCGTCCATATTGGCTGATGCTGAAAAACAAATGCTGTCGGAATACGGGAACAACTGGGCAAACGTCCTGGTGGCGGAAGCCTACGCCAATGGCCTGGCAAAATACAAATATGACCCCGAAGGCCGGGTTAATTTTTCCGGCGAAATGAAAAAGGTCGTTAAGAGCATTCCGCAGATGATCAAGAAGAATGTGCTCGGCGAATACACCAGTCAGGTCAACAAAGCCATTATCAGCAACGTTTTGCCCCAGGATACTTCGAGCGATATGCTTAATTACGTTAATACCTTCGGCAAGACTGCTATCAGCGATGCAACCAGCAAGACGATCAATACGGTTTACGATGTTTCCAGTGAAAAGCTGACCTCAAGCTTTTTCTATTGAGATAAAAATAGTTTTCTGATTTAGAGGGGAATTCAATGAGAAGTGCCGCTGACCGATTTGGCTTGATTATTGGCTTGATCGCAGGGCTTACCGGCTTGATCATTGGTGTGACGAGCTGGCTGAATACTGCAGGCGCGGGCAACCCCAGGGAACCACTTGCCAGTTCTTTTGTGCTCGACAAGCCGATCGTTTTTCTGGCCACTGATAAAGCCCGGCAAGAATATGCTGAAGCAATCAATCTTCTTAAACAGATTCATCCTGATGCCCGTGAACTATCATTCGATGCCGCGAATCCACAGGAGGTAATCGCCGGATTCACTGAGCCAGAGCCGCAATACGCCATTGTTTTTATCTGTCCTGAAGAACTCGATGTAAATGTTGCCTGGAATTGGCTCAAGGCTTGCACGCAAATTGATGATGATCCTTTTGTCGATCTGCGCACCGGTTTTATTACCGGAACCAGTCCGCAAAAAGTAACAGATTTTGTTGCCCGAATCGTTAGCCTTCATCAGGGCAAAATACAGCTGGCAGGAAAATTCATCGATCATCTTGGCGGCAACCAGATGCTGGGTAAAACTGATTTTCAGCAGATTCCGGGCAACTTCATGGTGCCTGTCTATGGTGAAAGATTGGGCGTCGAGTCCATAAGCCACGGAGCACAGGGCTTTTCAAAAGAACGGTTGAACTGTTTGCAGGGTGCCGGTATCATTCATTTTGGTGGGCACGGCTACCCAGACCAGATTGTCGACACACTCAACGGTGTATATGCGCGCAAACTGGGACTTTCTCCGGCCGTTATTTTCAATGGAGCCTGCTATACTGGCGTCACCGGCAACTGGTTCGACGTTTCGACCGGCAAGCTTCAAGAAAAAAAAGTTAAGCCAGAAACCGCTTTTGCCCTTGGAATGCTGGAAAACAATGCGGTCGCATATTTGGCAGCCCTGCATCCTGATCATGGCATCCCCGTTTACCAGGAAATGGAATACCTGGCCTGGAGTGGAGCTTCTCTTGGCGATGTTATCAAATATACCTACGATGGTGTTGTAATCGGAAATGGCGGAAAAATGCCAGAGCTGCCAAAACTTGTGACTGGGATGTCGCTCAATTGGAGTCCCGCAGAAATAATGCTGCGCGGAACTGCCGCCCGCGTTCTGTTCGGCGATCCGACCCTTTCCCCGCTGCGAGCTTTCACCAGGCCGCCGATAAAAGTTAATATCTCAACCTTTGCTGATTCTGGCTTGCGGGTAGAGTTATCCCCAGAAAACCTGCTTCTGAAGGCTTCGTTTACCAATACTTTTGCGGCAGAACTCGCCAACGGTAACCCGTTCAACGATCGGGCTCATGCTAAGGTGCCACTGCCTGAAGATTTGCCAGAGATTTCAGAGGTTCTGCTTGAAAAAATAAGCGCTGGCGGCAAAGAAATGAAAGGTCGCCTGGTCGGCTATGCCATTGAGCGTGATCGTGGCAGCAGGTTTCTGCATCTGCAGGTGGATATGCCTGCCAGTGGCTATATGACTGGTGATTTTAGGCGGCAGGATTCAAGTATAGTCATTACAATCAGGTAATGATTCGGAAAGAATAATTGGTGGGCTTAGCCATTTGCAATCCTTATCTACGCCTTTTTGTGGGTTCATGATCTGCGGGTTATAAAAAAATCTGTATGTGATGATTTTACCGGAGAAATTTGTTATCCTTATAAAGGATAAAAAAAAGTATAAGTTACAGCTTGCCAGAAAATAGATAACTGAGAGGTGCCTGGAGACCCATGCCCGGTACAGCTGTTCCCGACAAAAAGTTGAAGAATTGTGCCTTTTTCAAAGACTTTTCTGAGGATTCCCTGAAAAGTATTGCGGCAATTACTTCCGAAAGAACGTTTCCGGCCCACACCGCGGTTTTCCAGGAGGGAGACTACGGGGATTCCCTTTACATAATAAAAAAGGGGCGGGTTGCCATTCAAAAGAAAGATCGCTACGGTCTTGCGGTAAACATAGCCGTTTATGGCGAAGGCGAAGTGATCGGTGACATGGCTCTTATCGATGAGCAACCGCGTTCAGCGACCCTTATGACCCTTGAAAAAACGACCTTTTACGTTATTCAGGGCAGCCATTTTCAGCTTTTTCTCTATGGCCAGCGTGAAGTAACCCGCAGCACCCTTTATCTGCTATCACAGCGCATCAGAAATGCCAATGAAAAGTTGATTTTCAATGCCCTCGACGATCATCCCGATATGGTTTTGCTCGTCGACAAGGATTTCAGGATCACCCATATCAATAAGGAAGCCCAGATCAAGCTGGGAATTTCAATGGAGCATGGCAGTGACGGCAATGTGGTTTCCAGTCTCAGGATTCTTCTTGGCAAACTTCAAACCCATGGTTCGGCTTTTCAGCGCCTGACCTGGATTCTGTTCAAGCCGGAACGCCTTTATCTTAGTGTCCACCTAAGCCCAATGGAAACGGAAAACGGCGATGTTTTCGGTTATCTTATCGAGCTGCGTGACATAACCGTCGATCGCAATCGGGCCAGAAGAAATCTCGAAGTTGCCAGCTTTATCAGCCACAAGATCGCCGGACTGGTTTCACAAATCAAGCTTAAGCCGGTTAATGGTGGCTCGTTGACGCCGAATCCCGATCTTGATAGAGCATTAACCATTGAAACCCTGTTGCGGCAGATCGATAAGCTGGTCGCTTTTACCGATCTCGAAGCCGGACCCTTGCGAATCGACCCCGATCTTATCGATCCCGAGGGCCTTATTCGCAAAGTTGCAGCTGAACTTCAGGTCCTTTGCGATATGAAGCAGCAGAAATTCGATTTGAACTTTGAATTTGGCGGCACGAAGATAAGTGCCGATGAAGAATGGCTTGAAAAGCTGTTTTCTTTTTTGATCGACAATGCTATCAGATACTCAGAACAAGGCGAAACGATCAAAATCGGCACCTTTAAATCGCCATCGGGCAGTTTCGTGTGTCGCATCGAAAATCCGACCACTGGAGTTCTGAAAGAAAGTGAATGCGGCAAATTTTTCGATCTGAGCGCACAGCTTGATGAATTTGAAAAACAGAAAATTTCCGAATTTGGTCTCGATCTGCCCCTGGCTCGTCATATCGTCGAGGCTCATCACGGTCGAATCCAGGTCGAGCCAAATCTTAGCAATAGATTTGCAGTACTTCTGGAGATTCCATGAACCGAATAAAACCGGTAAAATTCGCCAACCGAATGGTTCTCAAGTCTGGCACAGCCAGCGTTTCTCTTGCGCGATCCCAGGTCGAAGAATTCTTGCGCAGCCATGAATTACCGGGTGATTTTGTTTTCAACATGGCGCTCGTCGTCAGTGAAGCAGTGGCTAATGCTGTTTCCCATGGGAGCAATTCAAGTGAAAGCGAAGTCGTTCTTTCGATTCAGATTGTCGAAAACAGTTTTCAGATTCTGGTAGAAGATTTTCAGGGTCGAGAATTCGACCCCGAATATTTCAGGCGCATTGCCATGGTAAAAGACTGGGGTAAAGGCGGGCGCGGCATCATGATGATGGAAACCATCATGGATAACATGTCTTACATCATCGAAGAGGGAAGGCATACGCTGCTTTTTCTCGAAAAGGCCTTGCCTTCAAGCAACAGCTGATTTGCCGTTTTCAGGCAATCACTGGTTTTTTAATTTGAACTCCCTGACGAGTGCCAGCATTTCGTTCGCCATCGAGGAAAGCTCTTCGGCGGAAGAGGCCGTTTCTTCGGCACTTGCTGAATTCTGCTGAGTTTGTGCGTCGACCTGGTGTAGCCCATCGGTTATTTCTGAAATGCCTGTCGCTTGTTCCTGCGAGGCATGTGAAATTTCAAGGACGAGCTGGTTGCTTTTCTGAACGGTAGCTCCCTCAGACAATGATTGGCTGGCTTCAGATACCTGGCTAGCTCCGGCGTTCACTTCTTTGGCTGAATCGTTTATTCTGCCGAGGAGACGGTTGAGATTTTCCGACATTGTTTTCAAGGCTAATCCAAGCTCATCCTTTTCTGAAGATATGCTGAGGTTTTGAGTCAGGTCGCCCTGGGCGATGGTTTTGGCGAGGGCCGTTTTTTGAATAATGCTGTCGCGAAGGTTGAGCATGGCTTTCTGCATTCGGGCGAGCTCATCATTGGTCTTGATTTGCGCCTCAAAATCAGTATTACCTAGAGAAAGCAGCGAAAGGTTATCGGTGGTTTCGACAATTGGCGCAGAAATGCGTGCGGCGATTAAATAGGCTATGGCAAAAGAAATAAGTGTGAGAAAGAGGGCAGAGAAAAGAATCGTTTTTAAAAGATTTTTTAACTCTTTTTCAAGCAACACAATGTTTCGGTTCTTTTCTTCGGCAACATTGTCGAGATAGATGCCGCCAACCAGAACCCAGTTCCATTTTGGCAGATGGCGGGCATAGGATAGTTTGGGCTGAATATTCCCTTTTTCTTTACCTTTCTGGTATACATATTCAACAAATGAACCGCCTTTAAGTGCCCCTTCGATAAGTAATTTGCGAAATTGAACACCATTGGGGTCAGGGGCAGTTATGTCGGTTTTCTTTCCATTCAATGCTGGATTGGTCGCATGAAAAGCGAAACTGTAAGTTCCATCGGGCTCAATTTTGTAGGCGAAAAAATACGCGCTTGAATCTGAATCGTATCTTGGCGCTGACAATAGGGCGGCTACTCTCTGTTGAACCGATTCTTCAGATTCTATCTGCGCATACTTTTCGGCAATAGCATGGGCCGATTCAACTATATCCTTGAGGTATTCACGCTTTTGTTGAAGTAGTAGAGATTCCATGTGCCCAATCTGGTTCTGGTTCGATTTTTTAGCAGAATGGGAAATGACCAGATATAAAAGTGCTGCCAAAACAAGATTTGAAATCAATGCCAAGCCGAGAATTTTGTAGCCGATCTTCATAGCTCACCTCGTAAAACTATTTCTTTTTAAAGTTTAAATCATTTTTCAAATTCATGAAACAAAAATATGACATTAAAGGGTTTATTAGCGCTTTAAAGGCTTTCTTCGTCATCATTGGCAATAAACATTCCCGTTTAACTAATTAATTAAAACTTTTATCAGGATGGTGGGGTATTAAATGAAACCCTTTCAAGAATTTCCTACGGAGGAATCAACCATGAGATGCCTTTTTAAGTTTCCGCTGATTTTGTTGATTTTAATCATGATTGCCATTGCGGTCATGGGATCTGCCCAATCGGCCAAGGACACCTTTGGTGGTGTTCCAGTGCAGATTCAGAATTCGACGAATGTGCCGGCTGATGGCGGCGAACTTCCGGTCGGCGGCGGAATGGGGGGTGGTTTCACTGGTGCCGTGCAGGCCGTTCCCGGCCTCAATATCAGAACTTCGCCCTGGGGAACAATAATCGGCTCATTCGCCAACGGGGCGAAGGTGACCGTAATCGCCCGCGAGGGGGACTGGTTTAAAGTCAGCTACAATGGACGAACGGCATATTGTCATGCCGATTACATCAAAGCCAGCGCTGCTTCGCCGGCAACTGAAACCTCAACTGGCGTGGTAAACGCCTATCCGGGACTGAATATCCGCACCGGACCATGGGGAGCGATCATCGGTTCTTTCAACAACGGCGCCCGGGTGACCATTCTCGGTCGCGAAGGCGACTGGTACAAGATCAGCTATAATGGAAGAACGGCATACTGCCATGCCGATTTTATCAACAAAACCGCAGCGAGCAGCAGTCCGGCACCGAGTTCCTGGACCGGCACGGTAAATGCGCAGCCGGCATTGAATGCACGAAGCGGGCCCTGGGGCAACATTTTAACCTCTTTTTCCAATGGCACACGTCTGACGATCGTCGGCAAAGAGGGAGAATGGTATAAAGTCAGCTGGAACGGGCGAACGGTCTATTGTCATTCAGCGTACATTTCATCTTCTTCTGCTGCATCTTCGACCCCAGCCAGCCCCGGAACTTCAACAAGCGGTGCCAATGGGAAAAAAGTTCTCAATGTTCCGAAACAATGCCAGGGCAATGTCAGCTGCCCGTATCCCTGGTCAGCCTGCGGGCCAACCTCGCTTGGTATGGCGCTGGCATTTTACGGCAAAGGCAATGCTGGCAGTCTGGCCTCTTCGCTCTGGTACAAGTGCGGCTCGACCGGGTCGGCTGGCACGCCACACGCGGGTATGCTTGCCGGAGCCAGGGCTTATGGATTTCCCAATGCTAAATGGCATTATGGCATGGACCTATCCTGGATCAGACA
>CAZTHA010000233.1:0-7018 GCA_964613435.1 uncultured bacterium | reverse complement strand
TTCTCCGCCAGGAAATCATGAGTTTTGTCAAAGCCCACCCCGAAAGAGAAAAAGGAGAGGGTTGGCTGTATCTTGCCCGCCAGTATCGCGAGATGAAAGAGCCGGACCGTTCCTTGATGTATTTGCGAACCCTGCTGCGTTCTGATCATATTGAACCAGAAATCACCTGGGAAGCGCAGCTGCTGTTTGCCGACATTCTCAAAGAAGACAAAAAGAACTATGCCCTGGCTTTGAAAGAGCTTGACCGGTTGATCGGCTGGAATCCGGATCGTGAGTTCATGGTCCGTGCCAAAGTTGCTCGCGCCAGACTGCTCGGTCGCAATCTTACCAGCGTTGAAGAATTGCAGAAAGCTCTGAAGCGCTATTACTGGCCCTACCCGGAAAAAAGTGATACCGAGGCGATCGATTATTTGATGGGCTTTGAGCGGGGTTACGACCTTGAAATTGCCATGCGGGCTCTCGATGCCTGGGAGGAAATTTCCCGATTCGCCGAAGAAGATGCCCGTGAACAGGCGGTTCTGCAGATTGCCATGCTACATGCCTTTGATCTTTCCAATCCCGAACGCTCAAAGCCCTGGCTGGAAAAAATTACCGGCAAAAGCCCCTCTGCCATCGATTCCGACTTCATTGGTGGGGTTCTCAATCATTTTTATCTTAAGGGTGATACGGCTTCGCAGGCTATGACGCTTTATACCAGGTATCGCAATCATTGCAAAGAGCTCGATGGCTATCGCATTGCCGGCGTCCTGCAGGCACAACTGGCCCTGGAAAAAATGAATAACTTCAATGCCGCATTGCAGGCCTGCGAAACCCTTTTCGAAACACCGCCGCATCTGGTGGCCACCGCATCAGTCATGCTCGAACGCCGCAAAGAAGCCAGAGACGAAGAAATTGACTGGGCACTGCTCGGTTGCCGAATGGCCGGGTATATTGCCGAATATCGCATGGAAAACCCTGATCGAGCACGTTCTTACTATCAGAAAGCCGTCGACCTCAATAAAGAACGAAGTCAGCCGGCAGATATGGTTTGGATAGACGCGGCGATGAAGCGCACAGAGCCAAAAGCTTCGCCGGCACAAATCCTTTTCGATATGGCATTTGAAAAATATCGAAGTCGTAAATTCAAGCAGGCAATTGAACTTTATGAAGAGTTTGCGAAAAAATATCCGGAGCATCACCTGTATCGCGAAGCATTGTATCGCATCGCCATAATTACCGACGATGACCTGCGCAATTATGAAGAGGCGGTGAAAATGTATCAACGCTACATCTTCAGGTTTTCACCGGTAAGATCGACATGGAACCTCGATGTGCTCTATGACTGGGGCCGAACCGATGAAGTCCGCTATCGTATCGGCAATCTTCTGGCCTTGCATCTGATCGATCCGGTCGGTGCCCTGGAGATTTTTTCCCAGCTGGCCGAGATTTTCCCTGACAGTTACTGGGCTCAGCAGGGTTTGAAAGACAGTATCAGCATCTATCAAAACGATCTTGGCGACCCCGACCGAGCCAACGAAATGACGGAAGAGTTCATTGAACGATATCCTGATTCCAAGGACGCTTCTGAATTTCGTCTCAAACTTTACGGTATCTATCTGCAGAAAAACGAACAGGTCAGGGCGTTGCGAATTTTGCGCGATTACCTTGATCATGAGTTGCCATCCAATCGCGAATATTTTCAATACAAGCAGCAATGGCGCGACCTTGCCTTTAGAATTCGTGAAGAGAGTCTGCGCAAGGTTCTGGAAACCGCCGGCCCCCGTGATCGCATCGATACCTGGCAAAATCTGATCGATGTCCTTTGTCTGGCTTCGAGTAGCGCACCTCTTGAAGGGCTGATCGGCGAAATCAAACAACAGGAGAATCTTGGCGAGGAAATGCGCTGGGGGTTGGTATATAAGGCCGGCACCAGCATGTACCGCAGTTTTCCCGACAAGGCGCGAAATGTGTTCATTGAACTGGCCGATAAAGCGACGGGAACTCCGCAGCTGGCCTGTCAGCTTACCCTTGGTCATATTGCCTACCGGGTAGATAAGAATGTCGAACAGGCCGTTCAATTCTATGAACTGGCGCAAAAGCAACTTGGCTTGACCGACCCGCTTAACGAACTGCCAACCTATCGACTTGGACGTCTATACCTGGTTCAGGGGCATGGTCTTAAAGGAATGGAAACTCTGCAGCAGTTTGTGAGACGGTTTCCACGCAGTCGCTATCTTGGCAAAGCATATCTGGCGCTTGGTGATGCGGCAGTTGCGCTACACAGCCCCGAGAAAGCCGATGGCTACTATCGCCGGGCAATTCGTGTTTCGGCACGGCTTGCCGAAGACGCCAAAAAGAGACTCGCCGAAATTGAAACCATGCCTGATTCACAGGCCTGGTTGAATCAACGGGCTGCGCAAATCCGCTCCATATCCCTCGAGCTCGAAGATGAAGATCAGGAAGTTGAGAGTGATGACAAAAAATCTGGGTCGAAAACTTCGGTTACCAGAGATTCTCGCGGCAAAGAACTGCCGATTGAAGAGCTCGACCCTTCGACGCTATATGAACTGCTGATTAAACAGGGGCAGGCGGCCAAACCTCAAGTTGCGTTGATTGGTCAATATGCCCATGAAATACTGAAACGGGAAAAAGTAGACGCCCCATTGCGGCAGAAAGCTTTGCGGCATTATATTTCCTGCCGTTTTTTCCGCCAGCGCGAACCCGAAAAGTTTAATGAAGAGGTCGGTGAGCTTCTTGCCCGTCACAATTATGCCGAATGGCAGTCTGAGCTGCTCTTTCGCATGGCTCAGACGCGCGAATATTTTTTGAATGATCCCGAAGAAGCAAACAAGGCTTATTTTGAGTATCTTTCTTTTTTCCCGGAAGGCCGGCGCGCCATCGATTCGCGCGAACGAATTCCCCGGGTTTTTGTCGCAGCTGATGACGTCAAAAATGCTGAAAGATTTTTTGAAAAATTGATTGAAGATAACGCTGTGCCCGATGAAAAAAGAGTCGATGCCGCCGTCGATCTGGCAAAGCTTCAGGTCAAAGAAGAAAAGAAAACCGAAGCGATTAAAACTCTTGAGGCCGCGCTGGCCCTTCGTTCCCTACGAAAAGCCGAAATTTGTCTGCGCCTCGAAAAGCTGACCGAAGACTTCTCTTACGTTCGAAGGGCCCTTGACAGCGAAGGCGAAGAAGAATTCAGGCTCAAGGCTTTGCAGCGTCTGGTCGAAAAATCAGAAGAAGAAGAGCAATATCAGCAGGCTGCCGGCTTGCTCAGCGAGTTTTCCGCATCATTTATCACCCCGGACGCCACTGTCTGGATCGAGAAAAAAGTTGAAGATCTTGGAAAGCGTGGTGTAATTGGTGAAATTGAACGCCTGATCGAACAATACCCCGAAGAGCCGGAAACTGCCGGACGTATGTATCGTCTTGCCCGCCTGGTCGAAGGAACGGAAAATACCAAATATCGCGCCCAGGATCTGTTTTATGAGATCACTCTCGTTTACCCCGATTCGGAATTCTACCGCGAAAGCCGAATTCGTGCCGAGAATGTGCGCACAATCAAGGCGGTTGCCGAACTTACCGACATGCTTAAAAAGGGCCTGAAAGGACAGGTTGGCGAAGAGGTCGTCATCGAACGGGCTCGTCTGCTGCAGCAAAATCTGAAAGATCTTTCCGGGGCGATGGAAAACTATCAGAGTTTCATCGAGCTGTTTCCTGATTCGCCGCGCCGCGATGAAGTATACCTGGCCATGGGTGATATCACTCTGGCCCAAAACGGCAGTTCGCGCGAAGCTTTGAATTTTTATGAGCAGGGCCTGATGGCCAGCGGCGATCCCTTTACCCGTGAGGACCTAACCCGAAGAATCAACGACCTGCAAAAATTCCAGGGCCTGGTGGTGTATTCAGATTCGGAAAAGGATCATTCCCAGGGCATTCGACAGATTTATCGAATCTGGAAAGTCGGCAAAAACCATGCCTACGCCCTCGGCCTTCTTGAAAGTGCGATCAAGGAACTGCACAATCGACCGCAGGTCGCCAGGCTGCATTACCTGCGCGGGCGAATCTTCGAAGAAACCGACAATAAAGAAAAGGCGGTCGCCGAGTATCAAAAAGCACTCGATTGCCTTTATCACCCCGGCTGCCGCAAAGACATGCTTTTATACCGCATGGCCCGAATTCGTAAAGCGCAGCACCGTCTCGACGACGCCGCAAGATTTTATCGGGCTTTGGTGCATCGCTATCCGAAAAGCCTGCTTAGCCGCTCAGGGCTGTATTCTCTTTATAAATACAAGGAAACGAAAAAGAATCTGACCCGTGCGCACCATTATCTCGATCGGTTACTGCTGTTCAAGGCGCTTTTCCCGACGCATCGGGCCGAAATCGAAACGCGATTACGCGATATCGAAGCATTGATGAACATTGAAGAAATGCAGAAACTCAGGCGTTACTCGAAGACCGGCGGCTCGCAGTTTCCCTATTTCATCGGCAAGGTTCTTGAAAATGACCTGAGAGACTATGACAAGGCCATTCAGCAATATGAAAGCTTTTTGAAAACCGGCCCGTCAATTCGCCGCAGTCGCGAAGTGATGACGAAAATAGCCGATCTTTATGAAAAGAAGGGCGATTTCGTCAAGGCTGTCGGCTACCTGGATATGTTGCTCGATACCTACGAGCCGAGCATATCCAATTTTGAGCTGATCCTGCGTATCGGCTCTCTGGTCGAAGACAAGCTTACCAACCCTGAATTGACCGAGCTTTTCTATTCTTCAATTGCCGTCGATTATCGCCGGGTGCGAACGATTCGCGAGTTTGCCGAAGCCAAGCTCCGGCGTATTGAAGAAAAACGCCGCGAAGCTACACGTAAACCGCGGGCCAAAAAGCTGGTCAAACGAGTTTATTCAGAAGACGACAAGCTGGTCATCGAAGAAATGGAAGCGATCATCGAGCGTCAGGTTGAAGATCTGCAGGATTTCAAACAGGCCGAGCGTCAACTCGAAGATCTCTGGAACGAAAATATCGAATCTCTGGCCACCCTCGATATCATGAAAGCTCTGGTCGAGCTGAACATGGAACAGATGCGTGACCCGCAGAAAGCTGCCGAATATTACCAGAAATGGCTTGAAGAAAACCCCGGAGATCCGCTTTACAAAGAATATACCCTCAAGCTGTACGATCATTACATGGAAGTGCTCAGAGACGGCCAGAGGGCTTTAAGACTGCTTGAAGATTTCATTCGCGACAATCCGGTTTCGATTGAAACCCTCGATCTTGAATTGAAACTGGGTAAGGCGAACGAGTTGCTGATTCGCAACTGGGATGAAGCCAGGCGTATTTACCAGCGCATAATCGATACCAAGCAGAATGACCCGATCGTGCATGAGGCCTATTTCCGAATGGGCTACGTCATGCGTGACGGCTTTGCCAACTACGATGAAGCGTTAAAATTCTGGCAGGAACTGATCGCTCTGTATTACAATAACGAGTTTTCAGACAAGGCTCAGTTTGCAATTGCGTTTACCTACGAAACATATCAGCGTGATTACACCAAAGCCAGGCAGAATTACGAAAAGGTTCTCAACCTTTACCCGAATTCGAGCCTGCAGAACGAAGTGCGCGACGCTATTTTGCGCATAGAAGGCAAGTAGCAGCATTGAAAGGCGGATGCAGAAATGATTGATAAAAGTGAAATGACCGGAGTGCTTGAAAAATATGACAGCTTTCTTACCGATGCTGTCGTCGGAGTGCTGCGTTTGCTCGAAGATACAAGCGTAAAAGTCGAACGAAAACTTGTCGATTTTCTCAAGGGCAAAAGTTTTCCGGTGCAGATCGACAAGCTAATCGAGATTCTCAGCAAATTGCCGCAGGAAAGCATTCGGGAAAAGGTCGTCGAAAGCCTCTGGGACCTGCATTCCACCTTTCTCGACCTCGTGGTTTTTGTCGGCAGCGAGGGTAGCCGGCAGACCGTCTACCTGCCCCTGATCAGAATTATGGAAAAGGAAAACCATCCGCACCGTGCTTTTGCTATGGCTTCGCTGTGCAGCTTTGATTTTCCAGAGGCCATCAATACCCTGGCGCGCAAGTTCGCCGAATTCAACTCAGAAATGCGCTGGGTTACGCTGGTACTGCTTAAAAAGCGCTGGGACGACAAGTTCATTCCCATTTTTCTCAAAGCTCTCGATGATAAGGACCCGGAAGTGGTGCGTGTGGCGATAATCGCCCTGAGTCGCGCTACCGCTCTTTCAGCTCTGCCGCAGATTAAAGCTTTGCTCTATCATCAGGCTGATATCGTCGTGCTTACTGCGATCAATGCCGTTGTCGACCTGGGCGATCGTGAAGCGGTCATGCAATTGCGTGATCTTTTCAGCGCCACCGTTAACCCCAAAATCAAGGCTACCATTGCCTCTGCCTTCGGCGAACTGAAAAGCCCCGATGCTCTCAAGTTCCTTGAAGAAGCTATTGATGACAGCGATTCCAGAGTTCGCGCCAACGCCATCATCGCTTTGAAGAAAAAGGCTGAACGCGAAGCGCCATTGCCTGAACAGATAATCGCCAAAATTCGTGCCGGTCTCAACGATACCGATCATCGCGTCCGGGCCGACTGTATCCAGGCTCTCTGGACAATGGGCCAGGCCCAGCACGTCGAAGAAATCGAAAGCATGCTGGTCGGCGAAAACGAACAGGCCCGCTCTGCCGGAGCCTATCTTTGCGGTAAGTTAAAGCTTTTTCAAATGAGTAAACTGCTTGAAAACCTCACCGCTGATCGTTCCTATTCGGTGAGAAAAATGGCGGCACTGGCCTTACTGGGACTCGGCACCAGCGGTCGTGGCATTCTTGAAAATCTCATTGAAACCGGCAATTCCGATCAGCAGATTATCGCTGCCTATGCCGTCGGTTTGAGTGATGACCAGGGCGCGATCGACAAGCTGATCGCTCAGAGTCGTTCAGGCAGTGAGATGGCCGAAATGGCTACCTCTCTTTTGCTGAAATTGTCTAAACCGGCGAGTTAAGAAAAGAGCGAGCCGAGACGTTTGAT
>CAZTHA010000232.1:0-7041 GCA_964613435.1 uncultured bacterium | reverse complement strand
TAAAGAAATTGATATGAAAGACCTCTCTGTGGCTCTTAAGGGCGTTACAGACGAAGTCAAAGAAAAGTTCTACAAGAACATGTCGAAGCGTGCCGCCGAAATGCTCAAAGAAGAAATGGCCTACATGGGCCCTGTGCGCATCAGAGACGTGGATCAGGCTCAACAGCGCATTGTCGCCATTGTGAAGAAACTCGAAGCCCGCGGCGAAGTAGTTATCGCCCGCCCGGGAGAGGAGGAACTGATTGGCTAGTCAACTTGAAACCTGCACTGGCATGGAAATTCTCGCTAAAATCCTGCGCCACTGCGATGCAAAAACGAACCGTAACATTCTCAACGGACTACAGAAAGACGTTCCCCATCTGGCGGCTGAGCTGCGCAAAAGAATTCTGACCTTCGAAGATCTTGCCTACGCCGACGCCCGTGGCATACAGAAACTTCTCAAAGTTATCCGCCTGCGCGACCTGGCTCTTGCCCTCAAAGGCACTCCTCAAGCCGTATTGAAAAACATTGCCATGAATATGTCGCAACGTAATCTGACCGATCTCAAAACGGAAATCGCGGCAACCGGGCCCTCCAGGGAAGTCGATATCCTTGGCGCTCAGGATCGCATACTTGCAGTCGTAGCCGAGCTGATAAGTTCGCGCGAGCTGTTCATCAACCGGCCGACCGACGATCTGGTCTACTGAAAACAGAGAAATGGAATGTTGAATGGCTAGAATTTTCAAAGCAAACCAGATAAAGATTGAACCCGATAAAAAGGTTTTCATTCCGCATCACCAGAAAATCCCCGAACCGCCAAAAGAAATGGAGCCGGAAGAAGAAGCCTTTACCGAAGAAGTATTTCAGGCCCTCTCGCCGGTGCACCTGGCCGGCTCAGGCGAAAAACTGGTTACCGGAGCAAAAAAGGAAAAAGCTTCGCCAGAAGTTGTTGAAAATGGCGAAAAGGCTGAAGGCGATGTTTCTGGCGAAGAAATGCCGACACAGCCTCGCAGCCAGCTTTCATACGGGGCAAAAAAGGCCCGGCATAGCGCGGCTCTTGAAGCAATCAAGATTAAAGAGCTGGAGCTCGAAGCTCTCGAAGAAGAACTTCGCAACTGGGAACAGGAACTGAAAGACAAAGAACGCCAGCTCAGCACCCAGGAAATGGAACTCAGTCAATCCAGCGCGACTCGCCGCAATGAAGCCGAAGCCGAAGCCCGCAAAACTATCGAAATGGCCAAAGAATCGGCAAAATCAGTTACAGAGGCTGCCAAAGCTGAAGCCGAAGCCATAAAAAAAGCAGCTCAACTCGAAGTCGAATCCTGGCGCGACAAAGCATACAAGGAAGGCTACGCCATCGGTGAAGAAAAAGGTATTTCCAAGGGCGAAGAACAGGGGTTGCACGAAGCCCGGCTCGACTGGCAGAATCTGATGAAAGAATCGGAAATGCTCATCAATGAGCTGCAAACAAGTCGAATTGGCATCTTAAAGGCCTCCGAAGAAGAAATGCTCCGACTTGTCATAGCTTTTGCCCGCAGCGTCATCAAGGTTGAGCCGATGGCTCAACCCGAAATCATCCTGAAGAACCTCGACCATGCCATCAACAAGATTGCCGACGTCGACAAGATCGTAATGCGTATCAACATGAAAGACAAAGCCATGTGTCAGGCCCATAAAGACGCCTTCATGTCCAAACTCGGCTCGGTCGCAGAGTTGAAAATCATCGAAGACCCAACCCTCACCCCCGGCGGCATCAAGATTGAGACTGGCGTTGGCACCATCGATGCCACCATCGAAAGCCAGGCCAGCGAGCTTGAAAAAGCTTTGATCGAACGCTTTCGTAAAACCCAGGGTACTCTATGAGCAGTATCAATTTCGGCGAATATGAATCCCTGCTGAGCAAGGTTGATCCAATCCGAGTAAACGGCCGGGTAACTCAGGTCGTCGGCCTGCTTATCGAAGCAACCGGGCCACAGAACCCGGTCGGCGACATTTGCCAGATTCTCACACCGCAGGGTCCGCTCCCCTGCGAAATAGTCGGCTTCAGAAGAGGCAGTGTTCTGCTGATGCCCTTGATCCACACTGAGGGGATCCGCCAGGGCAGCGAAGTTATTCCTACCGGCATGCCTTTGACCGTTCCTGCCGGTGAAGAACTGCTCGGAAGATTGCTCGACGGCCTGGGCCACCCGATCGACGACAAAGGCGATCTGCCGCCTGGAATCAACCACGTTCCGATCAATCGCGAGCCACCCAATCCATTTACCCGCAAGCGCATCACTGAACCATTGCCGACCGGCGTTAGAGCCATCGATGGTCTGCTTACCATCGGCGGCGGCCAAAGAATGGGTATTTTCGCCGGCTCGGGTGTTGGCAAAAGCACCTTGATGGGAATGATCTGCCGATCTTCTCAGGCCGACATCAATGTAGTCGCTCTTATTGGTGAACGAGGCCGCGAAGTGCGCGAATTCCTCGAAAAAGACCTTGGCCCGGAAGGAATGCGCCGCTCGATTGTCGTCGTCGCCACTTCCGACCGACCGGCCCTGGTCAGAGTAAAAGCCGCCTTTGCCGCAACCGCCATCGCTGAATATTTCCGCGATAAAGGCAAAAATGTCATGCTGATGATGGACTCGGTCACCCGTTTCGCTCTAGCACAGCGTGAGATCGGCCTGGCTGTCGGTGAACCGCCGACTACCCGTGGTTACACTCCCTCGGTGTTTTCACTGCTGCCCAAGCTTCTCGAACGCGCCGGCACCGCCCGCAAAGGCTCAATTACCGGCATTTATACCGTTCTCGTCGAAGGCGGTGATATGGATGAGCCGGTCGCCGACGCCGTGCGCGGTATTCTCGACGGGCATCTGGTGCTTAGCCGTGACTTGGCCCACCAGAACGTTTATCCGGCCATTGACATTCTCGGGTCGATTTCGCGTCTAATGCCGGAAATCACCAGCAAAAAGCACTACGAACACGCCGGCAAACTGCGCAACATCTATTCGACATTTACCAAGAATGCCGATGCAATAAGCCTGGGCGCTTATAAATCCGGCTCCGACCCAAAAATAGATGAAGCCATTCAGAAGCATCCATTGATTGAAAGCTATATTAAACAGGGGATAACCGAAGTGATTAACTTTCAAAACAGCCTCGATAGCCTGGGCAAGATCGTGAGCTGATGTTTGAATGCCGTTTAGATTCAGGTTCCAGCAGATCCTGCAGATCTGTATTCACGAAGAAAACGAAGTTAAGAATCAGCTGGCCAAAAAAGATGGGCAAATTGCCGAAGCGAATGCGCTGATTCAGAAATATAAAGATGAATACGGACAGGCTTTGCAGAACAAGATTCTCGATCTGCAATCGGGCGATATGATCAAACTGCAGATGTATCCAGCATATCTGGCGAGATTGCAGAAATCATGGGAATTCCAGGAAGAAGAACTGGAACGTTTGCATAAACAGCGTGAGAAAATCATGCATGAACTTATGGAAAAGCGGCGAAACCGCAAGACTTATGAAAAGATGCGCGAAAAAGACGAAGCTGTGTGGAAAAAGGAACAGCAGAAAAAAGAGCAACGCAATCTCGACGAGTTCGGCGGACGCTTGAAAAAAGGTCAGGGGGGCGAACAAGATGCTTGAAAATATGAAAAGAATTCAGGAACGGGTCGATCAGCTCAAGAAAAGCTGTTCACAGTTCAGTCGCCGTCGCTCCAATCCCTTACCAGACAAAACCTTCGCGACGGCCATGACCGAAGCTACTGGCCAGGCAGCCCCGGTTCAGGCCAATGGCAAAAGCGAAAAATTGCAGCCTTCACCCGAATTGAAAGCCGACATCGACAATCTTGTCGACAAACACGCCAAAGAGCATGAATTGCCGGCTAACATCGTTCGCAAGCTCATTGCTGTGGCCTCTGGCTATGATCCGGAAGCGGTTGGCAAAGACGGGCAGCTTGGGCTGATGCAGGTTAAGCCTGAGATTTTCAGGCAATTTGGTTATACCAATCCCTTTGACCCAACCCAGAATATTTCTGCCGGAACACAACATCTGTCGCAGATGCTGCAGCGTAATGGCGGCGATCTTTCGCTGGCGCTGGCGGCATATAACAGCGACCCGGCATCGGTAAAACGCTTTGGCGGAGTACCGCCCTTTCCCGACACCCAGAGTTTCGTTTCGCAAATTCTGACCGGCCTGGGAAAAAACGATTCAGAAAAATGAGGAAGCAGTGATAAATGGCTGAAAAGAACGATAAAAGGCTGAAAGAAGATATTGAAATCCCATCAGAACTTATTTCTGGCGAGGAAAAAAAGGATAGCGAAGAAAACGAGGCTCCCAAAGAGCCTTCACGTATTTTCAAGGCTATTAGTAAAATGTTCTTTCTTTTTCTTCTCTTTTCTTTGGGTGTTGCCGTTTTTCTGTCGATATTGACCCTTGATTTTCTCGATCTGGTGCCGTTTCGCTATAAAATCCCCGAAAACTGGCGTAATAAATGGCCACTCGCCCCTTATTACGACTTCGTTCAACTTCACCAGCTCCCGGAAGAAGAACGTTATCAGCAGTTGATGATCAAGCAACAGGAACGGTTTGAACGGGAAATCGTCCAGGGTAACAAAGACCTCGAAGCGCGGGCCAAAGAGCTTGAAGAATCATATCGAGCTCTGATTCGCACCCAGAAAGAGCGTTACAACAACCAAATGCAGGATTTACGCAAGCAACAGGAAGAACTGCTGCTCGCCCAGAAAAAATTTGCCGAAGAAAAGCAGGATTTCGATTCGCGAAAAGCCGCGGTAGACGATTTGTCCAAAAAGCTTGCTTCAGAGGCAGCAAATCTTGAAGCCAGTCTGATCAGATTTATGGAAGAAGGCAACCGACTCGAACAGGTGCGCCGCATTGCCGCAGTAATGGATGCTGGCTCACTGGCGAACATTTTCAACGAAGTGGCTGATGACCAGCTTATTTACGACATAGTCACCGGACTGCCGCCAACCCATGCCGGCCGGGTGCTGGCTCTTATGGATAGCGAAAAATCAGGCAAGATCATGAAACTTGGTCAGAACGCCATAGCTCTGCCACCTCCTGGCCCGGCCCGCACCTATATTCCTCCGAGCCTGCAAAACCTGATCGCTTCATCGCAGGCCATACTTCGCTGAACTTGCCTGGCTTTATAAGCCTTTCCACTCATCAAAACCAGAATCTTAATTATTGGACTGCTTTTTTAAACAGCCAAAATCCAGGATTCCCTCAGACTTCGACTTGAGGCTTAGTGTCTCTTAGAGCTGGTTACAGCGCTGAAAATTCTTCAAGTCGACACTTATTTGATTATCAGCGCTGTTGTGCATCGAGGCTTTTCTTTTAATGACGATTGGGGTATTCTGTTGTAAAAATGCAGGAGGACAAAATGATCAAGATAACCAGACCAGATGAAGCTGAATTGAGCAAAATAGGCGCCAGGAGCTGGCCAATCTGGGAAAAAGAAGTTTCGACTTTTCCCTGGCATTATGATCAACGCGAGAGCTGCTACATTCTCGAAGGAATTATCAAGGTCACTCCGGAAAACGGAGAACCGGTAAACATCAAACCCGGCGATTTCGTAGTTTTCCCGGCAGGAATGAGCTGCACCTGGGAAATCACCAGCCCAGTCCGCAAACATTACAATTTCGGCTAAAAATGAAACAATCATTTTATAGTCCCTATACGCATGGCTTTTTCAGGGTTGCCGCCGCTACTCCGCAAATCAGGCTGGCAGACCCAGAATTCAATCTAAAATCGCATCTTGAACTTGCTGCCGAGGCCTCAAAAAGATTCGTCGGCCTGTTGGTTTTTCCTGAGCTTGGTCTGAGCGGCTACTCCCTGCAAGATATTTTTCACCAGCGTACGCTGATTACAGCCTGTAAAGAGGCTTTGGAAAAACTGATAGAAGAGAGTCAGCGTATTTTCCCCGTTATGGTCGTCGGTCTGCCGATGATGCTCGATGCCAGCCTGTTCAATTGCGCCGCGGTAATTCATCGCGGGCAACTCCTGGGAATCGTGCCAAAAACCTGGCTGCCCAACCATCGCGAGTTTTATGAAAAACGACATTTCTCTTCTGCCGAAGAAATCGCCATCGACGATTTCAACTTTTTCGGCTGTCCGGTCCCGGTTGGCACAAATCTTCTTTTCAAATGCCGTGAGATCCCCGCAGCACAGATAGCCATCGAAATTTGCGAAGATCTTTGGGCACCGATTTCTCCGGCAACCTTCGCATGCATGGCCGGCGCAACCATTGTCGGCAACCTCTCCGCCAGTAACGTGGTCATTGGTAAAGCAGATTATCGACGCCTCATCGTCAAGTCCTTCTCCGGCAAAAATATCTGCGGATATGTTTACTCTGGCGCTGGAGCAGGAGAATCGACCACCGATCTCGCCTGGGACGGACACGCAATCATTGCTGAAAATGCCTCAATTCTTCGCGAGAACCAGCGCTTTATCTCGTCGGGAACACTTTGCTGCAGTGAAATCGATGTCGATCGCCTTGCCCTGGAACGCATTCGCTACAACAGCTTTCGCGATGCGGCAAACGCCTGGAAAGATAAAACCAGAGCCTTTCGCATAATCGACTTCAACCTTGAAGAGCTTCCCCATGAAATGAAGCTGAAACGTCAGGTTTCACGCTTTCCATTCGTCCCCGATAATCCGGCACTGCGAAATGAGCGCTGCGATGAAGCCATGCAGATCCAGGTCCAGGGGCTTTGCACACGCATGAAAGCAACCGGAATCGAAAAGCTTGTAATTGGCGTTTCCGGCGGCCTTGATTCAACTTTGGCGCTTCTGGTTGCCTGTCGTACCATTGATGCACTCAAACTCAGTCGAAAAAATGTTATCGCTGTTACCATGCCGGGCTTCGCAACTTCTGATTCTACCAAACAGAATGCCCATGAATTGATGCAAAGCCTTGGAGTTACCAGCAAAGAAATCGACATTATCCCTTCCTGCACCCAGATGTTGAAAGACCTCGATCACCCATTTTCCAATGGACAAAGAGTTTTCGATATCACCTTCGAAAACGTTCAGGCCGGCGAACGAACCTCACACCT
>CAZTHA010000231.1:0-7046 GCA_964613435.1 uncultured bacterium | reverse complement strand
GCGCAGTCTGATCGGCAATCTGCAAAAAGAGCGCCAACAGCTGATTAACTCTACCAGAGATCGCGAAGAGGCAATCAGGCGGCGCGAGCAGTCACTCGAGTTTTTCCGGAAATCCCTTGAAAAAACCAGTGCTGAACTCAGTACCAGAAATGAAAATTTTTCGCATATTTCCCGTGATCGCGAAGAAATCACCCAACGTCTGCAGAAGCTTCAGGAAGATATGCAGGCTGCCCAACACGATTTATCGGAGCTTGAAAAGCAGGATCAGGATCTAAGCGGACGTTTGAATTCAATGGGTGGTCGCGAAGAGGGGATTCAATCGCGATTAACCTCTCTTAACAGTATTCTTGGTGAGCGCAAGCTTGAACTGGCACAGATTGTCGAGCGTAAAAAGGCAATCAAAAAAGAAATTGAAGCAGCCAGCCGGCGCCGAAAAGATTCCCAGGAAAGAAAAGAACGAGCCAACGCTGAGGTTGAAAAACTTAATCGTGAAGTGGCTGAGAATGAGGCGATGGTTGCCGGAATTCAAAAGCAGATCGATGAGTTCGAGAAGCGTCGTGAAACTCTTGAATCGGCAATGGAAGACATTCAAAACGATTATCGCAAAATTTCCAAAGAGCTCGATCAGCTTGATCACGCTTATCAGAGTCGTGTCCGAATTGAAGACTCAACGCGCAAAAAGCTTTCTGAGCTAGATATCAAGCTTGCTGAGGTCAATACCCATGTCAAGACCAAAGAAGGCATTCTTAGCGGCGAGTTCAACCTGGATATCGGCGAGCTGACGATAAATCTGCACAAGTATGAAAGTCGGGAAGAGCTTGCCAATCGGATTATTCAGCGCAAATTTGAGCAGGAAGCTCTTGAGCCGGTTAACCCGTTGGCAATAGAAGAGCATGAAAAGACCCGTGAGCGCTATGAGTTTCTCAACGGCCAGGTTGTCGACATGCTCGAAGCCGCCGGTTCTCTTGAGCAGGTCATTGCTGAGATCGAAAAGATTTCTTCAGAGCGGTTTCTCGACACATTTCAGCAGATTGGCGTTGCTTTCAACAACATTTTCGATGTTCTTTTTCCCGGTGGAAACGGTTTGCTCAAACTCAGCGATGAAAAGAATCCGCTTGAAAGCGATGTCGACATTGTCTGCAAGTTGCCAGGCAAAAAGCTTTCTACCCTTGAGTTGTTTTCCGGCGGTGAGAAGGCCTTGATTTCTCTGGCGCTGCTGTTCTCGATTCTGCAGGTTAAACCACCGGCGTTTTGCTTGCTCGATGAGGTTGAAGCCGCATTAGACGAGGTTAATGTTCGTCGTTTTACCAGAATGCTGCGAAATTTTTCTGACAAAACTCAGTTTCTGGTAATCACTCATAACAAAGAAACCATGCAGGCCGTCGATGTTATTTACGGTATTACCATGCAGAAAACAGGTGTTTCTAAGCCGATTTCGATCAGGCTTGAAGATGAAGATAAAATTAAGGAATTTACTGTCAGCAGATCCGGTCAGGTGCGCGAAAAGAAAATTGCAGCCGCCGCCGGCAATGCCTGAAGAGGAGAAATAACATGACTGAAGAACAGAATCAGCTCCAGGAAATCGAAGAGGGCAAGGGGCCGGCGAACTGGGATGAGTCTCGGATTATCGTTTTATTGATTGGCATAAGCCTGATAATCGAATCTTTGCTGATCTACTACCAGGCTGGGAGTTCGCAGCTGATAGTTGCAGGAGTGACCGGTGTTTCCGGCGTTACCTTGTTACTGTTTGCATGGCTTGTTCCGTTTGAAGAAATCGAAGACAAGCCGATCGAGGGCGAGCAAAAAGAGGCAGTTCGAGAGGTCGAGGCCGCTAAAATTGAGGATCATACCCAAAAAGCCGAGCAGATAATCGAAAAGGCACCTGCTGAAGAATCTGCGGCTGAACAGGCCATTGTTGAAAAGACGGTTGAAGAGGCCGAACCCGAAAAGGCTGAAGAAAAAGTTGCTGATAAACCGGTCGAAAAAGTCGTTGCCCCCCCCATAGAGGAAGAGCCTGAGTTAAGTTGGTTTCAGCGCTTGACTCGCGGATTGACCAAAACCAGAACCGGTTTTATCGGCCGTCTGAAGAAACTGGTTCTTGGCAGTACCCGTATTGACGACGACTTGCTCGATGAGCTTGAAGAAATGCTCTTCGAAGCCGACGTTGGCGTAAAAACCACTCAGGAACTTCTTGAATTTCTGCATAAAAAAGTTGATGAAGAAGAGATCACCGATCCCGAAAAGATTTATTCTCTGTTGCGCGATCAGCTTAAAGGAAAGTTGACCAGATTCTCTTCCGAGCCGAATATTCAGAAAGACGCCCTTACAGTGATGCTGATCATCGGGGTTAATGGTGTGGGCAAAACCACTACGATTGCTAAGCTTGCCCGCCGTTTTTCCAAAGATGGCAAAAAGGTGCTGCTTGCGGCCGGCGATACCTTCAGAGCTGCAGCTATTGATCAGCTGACTATTTGGGGCGAAAGAGTCGGTTGCGAAGTTATTCGCGGCAACGAGGGCGGCGATCCCGGAGCACTGGTTTTCGATGCGATACATGCTGCCAGAAAAAGAGAATCAGATATTCTTATCGTTGATACCGCCGGCAGAATGCATGTTAAAGCCAACCTGATGGCCGAGCTGAAAAAGGTGCAGAAGATCGCCGAAAAAGAAAGCGAAGGCGGACCTCATGAAATACTGTTGGTTCTCGATGCAACCACCGGCCAAAACGCCGTTCAACAGGCCAAACTTTTCAATGAGGCCCTGCCGATAAGCGGTCTGGTTGTTACCAAACTGGACGGTACCGCTAAGGGGGGCGTATTGTTTGCCGTTGAAGAGCAGATCAACGCTCCGGTCAAGTTTATTGGTGTTGGCGAAAAGATGGATGATCTGATGCCTTTCGAACCGGAACAATTCCTCGAAGCCCTCTTCTCAGACGAATCTGAAAAGACAAAGCAGAGCGATTACAACGTACTCTGATAAATAAGGTTTACATAAAAAAGAGTTTGCGCCAGCGCGTAAACTCTTTTTTTAGTTTAGCGCGTATTTCCTGACTGGTAAACTTGAAAACGGTATTTAAAGCGTCTGCTTTTGCACTGGTAACGAAGCTCCAGTCAAGGTTGATGCTTTTTACCAGTTCAGCGATGCGCGCCTGCTCTGAGGATTCACTCGATGTTGCCAGACTGGTTAAACGAGCCAGTTGTTTGATATTCTCTGCTATCCAGACTTGTTCGTGCTCGACAGAAAGGGTTGCGGGAGAATCGATCAGTTGTGCCCATGAGGCGATTGCCTGGCGGCATTGATTGAATTTTTCAGGTTGTGCGAGCATGATGAATGGAATCGTAGCCCAGTCTGCTTTTTCTGGCTTTTCTCGGCGATAGGTCAGCATGCCGATCTGTTGTCCCGCTTCGGTCATGGTTAGTTTCCAGCTATCGGTGGAAATACCGACAAAGCCTGCGGGCGGTTCTTCGCCATGGTCGAGAAAAAAACTTGTCCATTCATTGAGCAGTTGGCGTCTATGTTTTTCCTGATCCGGTAGATTCAATCTGAAAGAAATCTGCACCTGTCGGATATATTCGGCCACACGCAGGCATCTTTGTCCGAATTCTTCATAGACGAAGCTGTCCGCGTCACAACAAAGAGCTTTTGCCGGAAAAAACAACCGCAGCAGTAGCAAGAATGCCACTGCTGCAATTGTTTTTTTCATTCAATGTTTCCGGCTGATTATTCCCGGTTTTCGCTGCTTTCAAGAACGCGGGCGTCGAAAGTGCTGTCAACGACCTGAATAGGTATTATCAGCGTTCTTTCATTCCCGATTTTGTCGGCGGCATAGATCTGAACCGTTATCTGAGCATTGCCCGGCATGGTCTGACCAGCCAGAACCTTCATTGGAACGTCGATGTAATAGCGGCCACGGTCATATTTGAGCGAGGCATCGAAATCGTCGTCGGGTTGGGCAGTGGTTTTCAGGGTAGTCGCCGGCAACAGGGTGTTGGTTCCTGCCCCGGTATTTTCGGTAACAGTTATGCTTGCATCGGAAAAATCAAGATAGTCGACGTTGTCGGCCAGGCCAACGCTGATCATCAGACGTGAAGAACGTCTTACCACCGGCAGTGCGGCAATAACTTCGGCTTTGCTGACGCTGGTAAGATCGACTGTCTGATAGGTGTTGAGCATTATTGGCGAATTGCTGCTGCCAGTGACTTCCAGGCTGCCTTCATTCAGTGGCGTCGAAGGATCGTTGATTTTGTAGCATTTAACTTCCAGGGTGGGGGAAGCCAGCTGACCAACGCTGCCAGGATTGGCCTGCAGGTCGGTATTGGCTTCTGCGAGAATGAATTCCCAACGGCGATTGTCGGCCTGAGAAACAAGATTTACCTTGATCGAAGGGGGGTCGTTGTCGTAGCGTTCGAGGCCGATGGCTGTCATTTTCAAGCGCGGATCGGTAGCAGTCTTACTGAATTTGTGCGGAACGGTAAGACTGTTAGTCTGGGTAGCGCCAAGTCCGTCGAAGAGATCGCCTTCGAGGCTGAAGCTGAGTGAACCAACCCAGTGCTGGAAGTTTTCGCCCGGTCCGAAGATTGCGCTTGTTCCTGCGCTTCCGCCGTATTCTTCAACGGTGAAGGTGTAAGATGCAGCAATTTTGTAGCTATCCGAATCAAAATAGTGCGGCGAGTCGGGAAGTGGTGCGTAGTTGCTGTTTTGCACGCCATTGCACAGGTTGTTGTCGGTTTTTGAAACCAGATCGCGCTTGCCGACCGGCAGTTCATAGCGCATCTTAAGAGCTTCGAATCGGGAGTTGGGGTTGTTATCTTCAAAAGTGATCTTGATTTCGCAGGGAGGAATCGGGTCGCCGGTTGTGTGAGTAGCAATCTGGGTAACCGGATTGCTAGCGTCAAGACTGATATTGGTGAAATCAGGGCTGGTTATGGTCAGGTCGCGGGCGCAGATTTCCCAATAGTCGAGGCCGGAGAACAATCCTGGAGTGGTGTCTTTTCCGACGTCGCCAGAGGCAACGGTGCTGGGTTCGTTGCTGATCAGTCCGCGCAATGGGCTTTCAGGTATGATGCTGCGATACTGAGCTTCAGTGATTATGCCAGAGGCTGCAGAGTGTGAATGTTCATGCCATTTTACGCGTGGGTACTCAAGTTCAAGGCGAACCCGGTATTTTTCAGGATCAAGAGGAGTCCGAATTGTTTTTAGATTGGCAGCGGGAATATCGACATCGATTCGATATTTCTGACTTCCAGGCAGACCAACCGGAGTTACGCTGGCGAAGCGGCAGGTGCCGCTGCCAAGTTCGATGGGTGTATCATCGACCATGGTTCCGGAAGTGTTCTCGTAGGGCGGGTAGATTAGCAGTCGATAGGTGATTGCTTCAAGGTCATCCTGATTGGGCGCCTCGTCAACCCTGGTGCCACATTCAAAGTGGAATTTTCCTGTCGCTGTTTCATTGATCGATCTTTTCTTGCCCGGGTTATATTCGTTCATGTTTACCGTGCCGTCGGAATTGCGATTGTATACATGGGGACCATAGCCGTAATCCCAGACGCCGATTCCGTTGAAGGTTTCGAATTTTGCGGTGGTATCGGCATTATTGGCATCTCGAACGAATTGGGCTTCGAATGAAAAGCTCAAACTGGCCGGAGCATGGTCTTCTTTCATTGCGTAGCCACTTTCGCCGGCTGCGTTTACTCCGGTTTCGAAAATGTCGCCGGTTTCCAGGGTGATGTTGGTTATGAAGCCGTCGCTGAGAGTATTTGAGGGGGACTGAACATGGTAGAGAACTTTCTGGACATTCGCTTCGGTAATTGATCTCGTGCCGATATGGTTGATCAGCTCATCAGGTCGTGCGCCTTCGGGGAGGTCTTCATACTTGAAATAGTTGAAATCGAAAGTAGCATAGACCGCATAGGTTCCGGGCTGCGGGAATTTGAATTTGAAAAGCTTTTCCAATCCTGGTTCCGGTGAAAGGTTGTGCCAGCTTTTAATTATCTGATCGGCGCTGTAATTCGTTCCGGCCCCCGGAATGATAAGATCCACGTGCCATTTAACATCGAGTTTGTAGGCAGCGTTGTTTTCAAACATGCCTGATGGGAAACTACCTTTGATGCCGTCGCCATCTTCATCGATGTTTTCGTATGGCGGAATCATGTTTACATAAACATTACCGAGTCCCGGGATGACACCGACATTGACCAGATGCTGAATGTTGCCATCAGCCCCGTATGGTCGATAGCCTTCTACCTTGAAAACGATTTCCTGGTCGTCTTCTTCGATTGGGGTGTTCGAGGGGGTTCGGTCATATCTGCAAATTGAGAATGTGTTGCCATTCTCGATGTTGCTGGGACGTTCAGCTATGTTTACCACAGCAAATTCCGAGTCGATATTGGCTGTTCGGCTGCCGATACCGAAGTCGTGCCGCCATAAACCGTTCCAGTCGAAGCCGCTGCCGTCGTAAACCAGATCGTGTCTGATGACATCGAAGCCGGAATAGACTTTACCGCGTTCTTCAACGCTGCCGATACTGAAGCCGCCGCCGGCGTTGGGAGTGTATTTGCGACAAACCTTATTTATCTTTTGTTTGAAACGAACAATCAGGTAATCTCCATCTTCTCCAGGTCCGGGGACTTCGTAGTCGCCGCTGTCACCACTTCTAAACCAGCTTGAAATTGAAAGATAGTCGGAATGATCTACGATCGGGTTGTTTGCGCTGTCATGAGGGTTTATTTTGGGGAGATCCGGGCCCTGTGGTAATCCGGCTATGTCTGGCCATGCCGGCAGATTGGGGCAGTCAAGTTCGGTGTAAAGAATATACAGATTGCCATGGCCGTCAACGCCAATTGCATCGATGTCACCGGTGAAAAAACCAACGTCTTCAGGTACCGGTTTGTTGGTTTCGAGATAATTCAAGCGATAAATGTGCCCGGCGAGAAAGGTCATGCCTGAGGTTGATTTGTCCTGGGCATAGTATTCGTAGGCTATACCGCCATTGCCCCACCATGAATCCTGGATGCAGAATTTGTCGGCAATAGAAGATAATGGGTGGTCAG
>CAZTHA010000230.1:0-7112 GCA_964613435.1 uncultured bacterium | reverse complement strand
GTGCAGGTGTTGTCTTTGACCGATTCTTTCATGGGAATATGAAGTCCAGCCTGGTTTCTCGTGCCACAGACAAAGCAGTGGTCGTTGTCAACCAGATTGAGTCCCGAACTGTTGCGTCGGTCGATAAGATGACGGGTAAATTGAAGTGCCTGAGATATTTCCGGGCGGTTGATCGCGGCTGGAGTACAATTACTGCCGCGCTCGAACAATACCAGATTATTTTTCTCAAGCCGGGTTTTGATGGTTTCGAAACTGGGAACGTTAAAATCGGCGTGAGAAGGATCACCAGTAAGTATAGGAACCGAGCTCAGGTCGTTGAGACCGGCTTCGACCAAATCGGGAAAGCGATAAAAAAGATGTGGCGGCACTGAAATATGATGCACCGGGAATGCTTCTTTTGCCGTCTGAACAGCTTTTTCAACTGCCTCAAACGGTAAGGGCGGCCTTTGATTCATGGCACAGTCTTTGGTTGGCTGAAAAGGAACAATGCGCACATCCTGCAAGTAGGGGTCGGCAGTGCAAAGCCTTCCTATTTCATGGATATAATGAATTCTTTCTTCAGGAGTTTCACCAATGCCAATGAGAAATCCGACCGAATAGGGGATGCCGGCCTTATGCAACGATTCAATGCTGGCCTTTCCGGCACTGGGATTGCGTCCACGGGACTTTTCGTGGGCCTGTCCGGCTTTTGACAAGGAGCTGGCGACCAGATTTACTCTGACGATACAACCTGAATCAGTGAAGCGCTCGGCATTGAATTCATCGAGATAGCCCACCGAAAGAACCGGCATCATGTTGGCTTCAAGGGTCATTCGGCAAACTTCGTTAAGATAGTCGGCGAATGAAGAGAAACCATAACGGTGCAGTTCAATCTGAATGTGGGGGTATTCCTGGGGAGTTTCACCGGCAAGGAAGACCACTTCGGATGCGCCTTTTTTGCAAAGGTCATTCAGTTGCAGACGGAGATCTTCTATGGCCAGCAACGGTGCTTCATCTTTATAAAGCGAGCAATAACCGCAACGTTGGTGGCAGGTTCGGGTCAAAACGATTGACGAACTGAAGATGTAAGATATGGATGCGCTGTTGTTCATGATTGACAGATTACCATATCATGCAAAAAAATCAATCAGCAAAAAAGTGGGAACTTTTTGTCATGTTGTCAGTCAATAATCTACAAAAGAGCTTAAATGGAGGTAAACTGTGAAATCTGCGAAAGGTCTTCTATGGTTTTTTGCCTGCCTTTTTTGCCTTTTGCCGACGAGTTTGCCGGCTCAATATGAAATCGAGGCTCAGGTAGACAAGAATGAAGTGGCATTTGGCGAATCGCTGAGCCTGGTTATCTCGATCACTCATCATCTCGGGAATGGCGGAATTGCCCGTTCACTTACTCCCAATATCGGTGAAATACCAGGTTTTGACATCGCCTCAACGAGGACCAGCCATAGTTCAAGGTGGGTAAACGGAGTCGGAGTTACCATTAGCCAGGTTTTGCTTGAGCTGGTGCCCCAGGAGCCAGGTAAAAAGGAAATTCCTGCAATTTCATTCAAAGATCCTGAAGGCAATATGCACAGTACCGAACCCATAGAGATAAATGTTCTCCCCCCGCAGGTAGAGCCGGATACGGCAGAAAAAGAAGCAGGTCCTGCCGATAAAAGGTCCGAAGGAGGTTCATTTTTTCGCCTGATTTTGGCTGGAGGGATGGCCCTTTTTATTTTACTGGCAATCCCGCTGATCTTTTTCGTATGGTCAGGCAAAAAATCTGAATCGAAGCCGCAAACAATGGTCGAAGATGCTGAAATCGTTGCGGTCGTCGAAGAAAGCAAGGCGCAAAAGCATGAGCCCAAACTTGATTTTAACGGCGAACTTGCACGACTTAAACGGCAAAGTCCGGAAGTTGACGGGGAATTCTATCGGGAATTTTTTTCTCTGTTCAAAAGGGCTGCAGTTCAAAGGACCGCTGGACTTAGCGAAGATCTTACTCCTGACGAAATGTTGGCAAAAATCAAGGCCATGAGCGGCAATGAGTCGGTTAAAAGGTCGGCAGAGCGTGTTGGCGCCGACATAGAACTGGTAATGTATGCCGGAGGTCTTCCTGAACGTTCCTTCTCGGCAATTGAAGAAGACGTAAAAACTGTTTTGCATGGTATCGACTAAATAACTGGAGTTGGAAAATGAACGCAAACGCTGAACTACAGGGTAGAATCGAAAGTGCCCAGGTAACCATTGAAAAGATTCGCAATGAAGTCAGAAAAGTTCTTGTTGGCCAGGGAAATCTGCTTGAGAGCCTTATTCTAGCCTTGGTGACTGATGGTCACATACTTTTGGAAGGGGTTCCCGGTCTGGCCAAGACACTGGCAATCAAAGCGCTGGCCCGTACCGTTAAAACCGGGTTTTCAAGAATACAGTTTACCCCTGATCTATTGCCGGCCGATCTCATTGGCACAAGAATTTTTGATCCCAAAAAGGCCGAATTTCAAACCCATAAGGGTCCGATTTTTTCCAATTTTATTCTTGCCGATGAAATTAACCGTGCTCCGGCGAAAGTTCAAAGTGCTCTGCTCGAATGTATGGAAGAGCGGCAGGTCACCATCGAGCAGGAAACCTTCAAGCTCCAAGAGCCTTTTTTGGTGTTGGCGACCCAGAATCCGATCGAGACAGAAGGCACGTATACCTTGAGTGAGGCTCAGGTTGACCGATTTCTCTTCAAGGTTCAGGTCGATTATCCGGCTTTTGAAGAAGAGCGGCTTATCGTAAAGCGAATGGGGCTGCAGGAAAAAAGTCATGGGGTTGAAATAGTAGCGCCGGTGATTTCGGCAGACGAAATAATCGGCCTGAGAGGCCTGGCCCGTGAAGTTTATGTCGATGAAAAAATCGTTGAATACATTTTGCGAATTGTTGATGCAACGAGAAATCCTGAAAAGTATTCGCTCGACCTGAAGAGCTATATCAGGTACGGCGCATCGCCCCGCGCATCGATTTATCTTACCCGCGCGGCTCGAAGCCGGGCAATGCTGATGGGTAGAGTTTTTGTTAAGCCCGATGACGTAAAGGCTGTAATGCTTGAAATTCTGCGGCATCGGGTAATTCCAACCTATGAGGCCGAGGCTGATGAAATAACTTCTGATGAACTCGTCAGAAGAATTCGCGATGGCGTGGCCGTTCCCTGATCGGTTGAATTCAAATGTTACCAAAAGAGCTGTTAAAAGAAGTCAGACGCATAGAGATCAAGACCAGACATCTGGTCGAGTCTCTCTATGCCGGCGGTTACAAGTCGGTTTTCAAGGGCCGGGGAATTGAATTCGCCGGTATTCGGCAATATTACCGAGGTGATGAGTTTCGTTCGATCGACTGGAAAGTCAGTGCAAGAACCGGTAATTTTCATGTTCGCGAGCACATTGAAGAACGAGAACTGCAGGTTATTACCGCCCTGGATCTTTCGGCTTCGATGGAGTTTGGCTCAGGCAACCGCGAGAAGCGTGAGACCGCAGTTGAGTTTGCTGCGGCAATGAGTCTTGCTGCTGAAAAAAACAATGATCGCGTTGGAGCCTGCCTGTTTACCGATGAGGTTGAAAAGTTCGTTGCGCCGGCCAAGGGTAAAACCCACATTTTGCGTTTAATCAGGGACCTGCTTTATTTTGTGCCGAAGCATCGAAAAACCGACATCAAGGCTGTGCTGAACTATCTGAATACTGCGCTGACGCGGCGTTCAATCGTTTTTCTGGTAACTGACGCTATCAATATTTCTGGTATAGATCGAGAGATCAGAGTTACCGCTGCTCGACATGATCTGGTTCTGGTGTTGCTCAGGGACCCCCGCGAGCGCGAGATACCCGATGTTGGATTGATCGAGATTGAAGATCCCGAGACCGGCGATGAAACGCTTTTCGACACATCAGATAGAAAAGCCGTCGAAGAATTGCTGCGGCGGCGAAGTTCGGCCGAGGCCGCCTTGTTGGATCGCTGCCGGAAGCTGGGCATCGATGTAATTGAGATTCTCGCCGGAGAATCGGTGGTCAAGTCAATCTGTAAGCTTTTTTCAGAGCGTGAAAGGCGAATGGCTCTGGTCAAATAATGATTGGATGAGGTTTTTATGAACAGTCTCAGAGGAATTTCCAAAAAAGTAGATGCCGTGCTGCTGTTGGTCATGATCGGATTGATTCTGGCCCTGATGCTGGCCTGGCATTATTATCAGACTCGAAGAATGACAGGTTACGAAAAAGATCGCTATGCTGCCGAATTGTTGGCTTTTGAACTACCGGAAAAGGCTGCCGCCATTCTTGAAGATTCGATTAGCCGCCAGCCTTATTCCAGCAAAAGCCTTAAAATGAGACGGGCTCTGGCAGACATTTACATGAAAGAATTGCATGAATTCGACAAAGCACTCGGAGAACTGGTTTTTTTGCGGACTTTTTCGCCTGGTACGGCTTCAGAAACTGAAAATGACATTCGTTATTGCCTTAATCGCCTGGGCCGAACCTATGATGTTGAGCGGCGCAAAATGCTTGATAAAGGTCTAAATCCGCTAGAATCAAGTGTTGCTTCTGATACCGTAGTCCGGCTTGGCAATCGGGCCGCGGTGTCTCTTGAACAGCTGAGACATCGCCTTGGAGCAATGAATCTTTCCGAGAAGAATGTTGGGAAAGAGCAATTAGATGCGGTAGTGCAGGCTATGGCCCGCGAAACCCTTTTAAAGAGAGCCGCAGAAAGAGAAGGAATTGAACGCGACCCTGCTTACATCGATGCTATCAGGCAGATTGAAGATAATCTGAAATTGAAGTTTTATTTGGAAAAATTCGTTTTGAAAGACATGGCAATTTCAGATCAGGATGTTGCTGATTTTGTCGCCCGAAACGCAGCAAGTTTCACTGGAAGCGATCGTGTCAAGTATTCGGCTTATGCCTTTACCGATGCCACTTCGGCAGAGATGTTTCTGAACCAGAAAAAATCAGGCATAGTCGAAGACAGTTTAAATGCCGAATCTTATGAGACTTTGGCCAATGGCCTTGAAGTAACGGTTGAACAGTTGCCGGCTGAAATTCGCAGTCTCGATTTCAAGGCAGCCAAGGGCATAGAATTTTTTGGCCCGGTAAGAATCGGACAAAAATATCTGATTTACCAGATTCATGCGTTTACCCAGGGCGAAAAGCTCCCGGCAGAACAGGTTCAGGCTTTTGCCCGGCAAAGCTTAACCGAGAAAAAGCAACAGGAACTGTTGGGGCGCAAGATTGCCGAGCTGGCTGCGAAAGAAGAAATGAAAATAAATGATGAAGTGATTGATAAGGCCTTCTTTGGCCAGGCGACTGACACTAAAAAAGTTGAATAAACATGCTGAAAAAAGCTGATAAACTTACCAGGCCAATCTGCGCCGGTGTGATCGCGACTGCCGGGGCCAAATTGCCGCCGTTGCCACCCGGTGAAGAGATTTATGATCTGATGCCGGTTGTAAGCATGACATTCCCCTGGTGGGAATATCTTTTATACTTCATGGCAATAGTCGCTGCAGCCTGGCTTGTTTCACGTATTTACCGGTGGTTGATATCAGAACCGGTTCGTGAGCGCAGGCATATTCAGCCTGATCCTGAAAAAATGGCTTTTCGGGCAATAAAGCGCTTGCAGCTTTCGCCGGTATGGCAGAATCGGCAAATGAAAGAAATCTGCGAAACACTGGTTTTCATTCTCAAGAGTTTTCTTCTCGAGAAATACCACATCGGTATTGGCCCGGCAGCAACTTCTGACGAAATGCTGCAGACTCTGGTAAATGGCAAGGCTGAGCCGGAACTGCGAAGGCGGGTTAACGATCTTTTCGATGTCTGTGATCGAATCAAGTTCATGGGAGAAAGGGTTGAAGTGCCGGCTGAAGAGCTTGTCGATAGGGTGGCTGCCCTGATTAGAGATCGGGGGTGGCAGCAATGAAATTCAACAGTCCCGAATTCATGATGCTTCTAGCTCTCATACCAATCGTCATCGCTTATAAATTGTATATTATGCGTCGGGCCAAAAAAGGGGGCATAAGGTTTCCGCTTGCTTTTCTTTCAACCGATATTCATCGCTCGTGGCGTTCGAGAATGATTTTTGTTCCGGATTTGTTGCGCATGCTGGTGTTGATTTTACTCATCTTTGCTTTGATGCAGCCCCAGTATGGTATCGAGCGCGAAGAAATTACCCGACAGGGCATTGATATTATGATTGCCATCGATGTTTCCGGAAGCATGGCAGCCGAAGACTTCAAGCCCGACCGGCTTTCTGCCGCAAAGAAAATTACTGAAAACTTCATTACCGGCCTGATGGACCACAGAATCGGTCTGGTTGTTTTTGCCGGGCTATCTTTGACCCAGTGCCCGCTGACCATAGACTATGGCGTGGTAACTGAGCTTTTGCGCAGAACCAGCCTGAGTATGCTCAAGGCTGATGGAACTGCCATCGGCGACGCGATCATCAATGCTGTTTACAAATTTTCCGCCGATAAGAGCGAAAAGCGCGACAAGGTAGTCATTCTTTTGACTGATGGTGAAAACAATGCGGGAGTGGTTGATCCTCTTGAAGCTGCAAAAATAGCTTCTGAACGGGGAGTAAAGATATATACCATCGGGGTTGGCAGTATTGAAGGGGCACCGATTCCAATCATTCGTGGCGGCAGAAAAATGTATGCCCGCAATAACGACGGCTCACTATATATTCCAAAGATCGACGAGCAACTGCTTAAAGATATTTCTTTCATGACCGGTGGTCAGTATTTTCGTGCTACCGATAACGAGGCGCTTGAAAAGATCTATCAAACGATTGCCACTCTTGAGAAGGGCAAAATCGACGTCAGCAAGACCGTTCAGTATTCGGAAAGGTTTTACTGGTTTCTCGCCCCGGCGTTTTGTTTGCTGATGTGCGAAATATATCTGCGAACCCGAGTGTTCCAAAGGGTATTTTAAATGTTCAAGAATTCAGAAAATCTGCTTTTGCTTGCGCTTGCCATGGTCTGGGCTGCCTTGCTCTGGCGGCATGCGGCGCAGAAGCTTTTGCAGAAACGAACCAATTTTGCTTCGGTAATAATGCTCAAGCGCATTGCCGGTCATCAGCCTACGCGAAGACCCACGTTCAAATGGTTGTTGGTGGTAGTG
>CAZTHA010000229.1:0-7113 GCA_964613435.1 uncultured bacterium | reverse complement strand
AGCTGCAGAACCAAGTCGCCTGACGCCTTGTACCTGCATCAGCATTATTTCAAGCCGCTTGAGAATCTCCGGCATACATTCGCGACGATTGTACGGAAACCCGGTGACGGCAAGCGCTGAATTTATGACGGTTTCACCATTGACGCTTATCGGTCGGTTGTTGCAAAAAGCTCCACCGTTCTTCCGGCAATGGTAGACCTGATTGCGGGCAGGGTGGGCGAGCACGCCGATAACTGGTTCTCCGTCCTGGCATAAAGCGATCGAAACGCAGTAGTGATCAAGATTGTTGGCGTAGTTAGTTGTGCCGTCAAGTGGATCGACAACCCAGACCAGGCCCTTTTGCCAAGCGTCGCCGCCGTTTTCTTCTCCGAAAAAGGCGATTTCAGGGTGACGACTTTGTAATTCTTTTCTTATCAATCTTTCAGAAGCAAGATCCATTTCAGTAACCAGATCTACTGCTCCTTTTTGTTTGATATCGTGTCTGTTCTCCTGTGATTCGTGCAAGAGCCGTCCGGCCATTGATGCGACTTCCACTGCGGAAAGGGTTATTTGTTCGAGGTTCAGCATTTGAGCTCCTGATCCAAAAAGTATGCTTCAGGGGTAAAATATACTTGAAAACGGCGTTTGTAAAGCAGCCTGATTATTCTTTCGCGCTACCTTCCGTGACAATTGTTCTATTAGAGGCGGTATGTTATTTATATAGGCGCAGGAAAATAATCCCGCTTTAAAATTCAAGGAGATCTATTTCAATGAATGATGTTGCGCAGATGAGCCTGGCCAAAGCCTTGCTGGTAATAGTATTTCTCGTGTGCTCTCTTATCGGTGGGCTGATGTATTTCGGCAGTTCGCCGCATATTCCATTGCTGGTAACCGCCGCATTTGCTGCCATTGTTGCGGTCTGGTCGGGTCAGCCCTGGGAAAAAATAGAAGCCGGTATTCTGAATACGATCAGTATGGGCATGCAGTCGATTCTCATTCTTATGATCATCGGGTGTATCATTGGCGTATGGATCTTGTCGGGAGTTGTTCCGGCGATGATTTTCTATGGACTCAAGCTGATCTCGCCCGGGATTTTTCTGCTGGCGACCTGCATTATCTGCGCAATCGTTTCGATCGCCACCGGCAGTTCCTGGACCACGGCAGGAACGGTTGGCATCGCCTTGCTTGGCGTTGGTTCCGGGCTTGGAATTCCAACGAACATGGTTGCCGGAGCGATTATTTCCGGAGCCTATTTTGGTGATAAAATGTCGCCGCTGTCAGATACGACAAATCTGGCGCCGGCAATGGCCGGCACGACATTGTTCGAGCACATTCGCCACATGATTTATACGACCGGCCCAAGCATGATCATTGCCTGCATTATTTTCGCGGTGCTCGGCATGCAATATTCGGGAAAAGCCCTCGATGTTGCGGCGATAAACACTTTGCTCGAAGCCTTGTCGGCGAATTTTACCATTAATTTATGGCTACTGATTCCACCGATTCTGGTAATTTTGATGGTTGTTTTCAAGGTACCCGCTTTGCCGGGGCTTTTTGGCGGCGTAGTGCTCGGCGGATTATTCGCTGCCGTTTTTCAGGGTGCGGGCATGACTGAGATCATCAAGGCTGCGCATACCGGTTATGTCTCACAAACAGGGATTACTGCCATTGACAGTTTGTTGACCCGGGGCGGTCTTGAAAGCATGATGGGGACCATTTCTTTGATTCTGATTGCTTTGTCGCTTGGTGGGGTAATGGAAAGCTCGGGCATGTTGCATACAATCTCGATGAAGATTCTCAGCTATGCCAGGAGCACCGGGTCTACAGTTCTGGCGACTTTTTTTACCTGTCTGTTTTGCAATATCGCTGCCGGAGATCAATATCTTTCGGTGGTAATTCCCGGTAGGATTTATAAGGATATATATCGCGACAAGGGCCTGCACCCGAAAAATTTGTCCCGTTGCCTTGAAGATTTTGGCACGATCACCTCGCCGCTGATTCCCTGGAACACCTGCGGTGCGTTCATGACGACTGCACTTGGCATACATCCTTTCGTATATCTGCCTTTTGCTTTTCTTAATCTGATCAACCCACTGGTTTCGATTTTTTATGGTTATACAGGGATTTCGATGGAAAAGCTTGCCGTGGAAGCAGAGTCTGTCGGAGAAAAAAATGATTAAATATTTGTTTGCAATTGCCAGTATTTTTTTTATTTTATTTTTTGCCTGGTTGTTTTTTCCGTCTTTCGATCTATACGGGGCGACTCCTCTTATCAGTTGGCAGAAACTTTCATTGGCTATGCCATACAAAAGCTTCAACGACTTTAGCTACGCGGTAGCCGAAAAGCGCCTTTTTGTTTTTAATGGTCAGAATTTCTTTTATTCCGATGATTTTGAAAAGTGGCATGAAGTAAAGGAAACCCCCGAGTTTAGTATCTACCATCGCGAAGAGCCTTTCGCATTGACCTGGTTTAATAATCGGCTCTGGGCATTTTTCAATCAGGACGGCAATGCAGTCTGGAGCTCCAAAGATGGTCGAAATTGGCAGCTGGAGGCTGATAAAATAAATAAGTCAGGACGAGTGCATGGTAAAATTTGCACCTTCAATAGTAAGCTGTGGTTGATAAATTCATGGGATGAGGGGGATATTTTCAACTCCGATGACGGCAAGGTCTGGAACAAGGTTGGGCAAACCGGTTTTTCTAATGTAATTATCAAGAACCTTTTTGTCTTTAAAAATGAACTCTGGTTGATCGGACATGATTGGGGCAATTTTTTCAAAAGTGCTGATGGGAAAACCTGGCATCGGGCCCGGTTGAATTTTCCGGGACCATACCGCAATGGCGCAACTTTTGGCGTTTTTGACAACAAGCTATGGCTTATCGGTGGCGAACGTGGGTATAGTATGCGCGAAACTATCAAAGCCGACCCATTCTTTTTTCTGTTTTTCCTGAATCCCCAGGGAACTTCAAGAAAAATGAAGGATCTTTCCGACACCTGGTACAGTGAAGATGGCATAAACTGGGTTTGTAATTCAAAATCTGAAAGGAAGAATTTCCTTGAGATTAAAGCATTCAATCTTGGCGATCGCTTCATTCTGATTGGCGATGCAGGAAATTTTTCCTACAATAGTGCACCGGCATCACCTGAAGACAAATACATCTGGGAAGCAATTTCAGCAAAACCATGAGCTGAGCGTTCAAATTTGATCCGGCCCAAGCTTTATAGCCCGGAAAATGCTATTATTGCACCTGGGCAATCTTGAAAATTCATTCTTTTAAAGTCATGGCTAAAGAGATTCAGGAGCATAACTGTGGATAAATTAGATATTTTAACTATCGGCTTGCCATTTGCCGGCTTCAAAATACTTGCCGGCATAGTTCTTCGCACCGTCAGTGGTGAGGTTGGCAGTCCAATGGGCTGGATCCTCATTGTCTGGGGTATAGCCGATCTGCTCATCAATCTTTTGAACCTTTTCGGCCTGGTGCTCAGGAAGAAAAAAATTGCCCCAACCTGTGCCATGGGCTTTATTTTCCAGTCTTCAAGTGAAGAAGTAGGTTCGGCCCTTGACGTAATGATGTCTTTCACGCTGGTGGCGATAATGGTTGGCGGCAATCTGCTCAAACATTTAACCCCGATGCAGTTAAATGTCTGGAGTCTGTCTGTCGTTCTTAACGTTCTTGGCGCGGGAATATCAAGAATAAAAATGGCCATTGAAAATATTCGCAAACAAGAGACAGGTAATTAGAAGCTTGATGAACAAGAAAAACTCGAGTGATATAAAAAAACTGCAAAATCTTAAGATGATTTTGTTCACTCATTTTGGCAAAAAATGGCGGAAGAGTTGAATATGCAGGAAAGTAAGCAGACTCAGCCTGTTTCCTTTTTGGCAAAATACTGGAACCGATTCTGGTCCTTTATCAGCCTTTTCCCTGAATTTGACCATGCATCGATGGTTGCCGACCCTGCAGGAGTTCTCCGGGCATGGCGCGAGAGGGCTTTAAAAATTCTTGTCTTTTTCACCCTTCTCTTGAAATTGCCAATTGTCATTAAACTGATCGGCAGCGGTTCTGAGGTTCTACCAGGATGGGCGATACTATTTTTTCTTATCCTCTATATACCCAGCATATTGATCGTTTTGATCGAAAGTGTCCCTATTTCCCGGAGAACTTATCTATTGATGGGACTTAAACTTATATCGGGCACCACTCAGTTGGTTTCTACACAACTTCTTGGCAGTGGCAGACTTACGCTGATGATGGTACCGGCCATGGCGCTTGTTTTAGCTGGGCCAGCTGTGGCAATTCATTTTGTTATCATCTGTTCCGTTGTGATTGGCACGACCATGTATCTTGTTGCCGTATCCGATGCCCGCAAGCAACTAGATGAAGAGTCCGAAAAAAATCGGAAACTTGAACTTGAAATGCATCGTATCGCAGAACAGGAGCGACAACGATTGGGCGCAGAGTTGCATGACGGCCTCTGCCAGCATTTAACCGCAACGCTTTTGAAATGCAGTTCTTTGATGTATGTCTTAAAAGAAGAAGAAAAGCCTGAACTTGCCGCAGTTGAGAAAATTAGCGGGGCTGTTGAAAAATCTATCGCTTTGGCTTACCAGATTTCTCGCGGACTGGTTCCGGTAAGAATTGAGGCCGATGCCCTCGTTCCGGCATTGCAGGAACTTTGTCTGGCAAAGTGGACAGAAAGCAATATTGAGTGTAATTTTGTTGCTGAAACCGAAGCGCAAATTCTCATCCCGATTTTACCTCTTGTGATGCCTATGTCATAGACCTTTCGCTGGGAGACCAGACCGGAATCGATTTGATCAGGCAGGTTAGCCAGATTAACAAGCCGGTGGTGGTTTATTCCATGCATGAAGTTCCCAGTGTTATTAAAAAGGCATTTGAGGCCGGAGCAATGGGATACGTCGCTAAGAGAGAGACTCCAGGTATTCTTCTTGAGGCACTAAAGCATGTATTGTCCGGTAATACCTTTGAGAGTCCTTATGTTAAAGAAATTCTTGCCAACAGCAATTCAACAAAAGAGTTGAGCGACCAGCAGAAGCAGATTTTTCTTCTTCTTGGTCGCGGATGGTCAAATATCGACATTGCCAATGAAATGAATATAAGTGTCAGAACTCTTGAGTCTTATTTCGTCAGAATAATGAATAAGCTTGAAATCCATGGGGTCAAAAATTTGCGGCAGGAAGCCATTTTAGCCTGCAAAAAAGAAATTTTCGAACCGGAATCCAAAGTTTAAGTATTTTTTTGCGGATTACGGAAAAATTATCATAAGGGCCAAATTTCTCCTGATAGAATAGGACACCCTTGTCGAGGATTCTATGTTCTTTTTTTAAAATAATGAGAGTGAAATCACTCTAAGCTTTTCCCATCCCCAAAAAGTAAAATTACCAAAGGGCTTACTGTGCCTTCTTGATCAGTCTGTGTAAAAGTTCGTAATAATGAATTTTGCAGGCTGTAGTTGCTTTGTTCAATAAGCTGTACGTTTGAAAAATTGAGGGAGAAACGTCATGAGTCTGTTAAAAACCTGGAAAAGAAGAATTCTTAGAACTTCAGAGAAAAAAAGAGCGTCTTCGGGAATGTTTGACAGAACGTGGAAAAGTATCACAACAGGGTTGGCCGGCCTTGGTTTTCTTGCATCCGCTCATTGTCTTTCGGCTCAGACCGTAGAAATCAGCCAGATCGAGGCATTGGATACCGGCAAAACTTTTGTCCAGAAAATTACTGATGCTAACGGCAACAGGTTTCACATAACCTCCCAGGCAGTTTCGGGTACAAATGCATTCAACTCCTTCACCAACTTGAATCTTGCAAATGGCGATACCGCCAATTTTTATCTTCCCAGCGGCACCAGCAATCTGATCAATTTCATTCAAACGCGTATTGAGATTGATGGTATGGTTAATGCCATTAAAGACAATAAAATTGGCGGCAATCTGTTTTTTCTTAGCTCGCAGGGTCTGGTTCTTGGCAGCACCGGTATTGTTAACTGCGGTGCCCTTTTTGCCATGACACCTTCCAATGAATTCATGGACAAATTTATCGGCACCGGTAATCTTCAGATTGACGGAAACTCTGCTGAAATTGGTCATATAACCGGCAAAAAAATATTAAACCGTAATGGGATCGTTTCCGGTGATGGCGTGCCATTGAACTCTGACGGTTCAATAATCATTGCCGGAAGAATTAATGCTATAGACAATGTCGGCGCCTATGCAGGCAGCGTTACGCTGCAGGGAACCGGCAGAATCGACACTGGAATTACCGATTTTTCGGCTCTGGTCAACACTCAGGACTTCTTGCCCCCGATGCCGGAAGGCAATCAGCAAGGCCCGTCTGAAGTTATCGTTTCCGGACTGACGATGACAACCAATGAAGAGGGTAACGTTGAACTGGTGGCAGTAGCCAATAATTTGAACAGGGAATCTTCTGCTTCAACCGGTTCAGATGGTTATACTGATTATATTACAGCTGATGCAGAGGCAAGAGTGCTGATTCAGGGACAGGTCAATGCCAAAAGAAACGCCTCTTTTGAAGCAACCGCAGTAAACGGAACCCTTACCGGAAAGCAGACGATTGTTGAATACGGCGAAACCAGAGAACTGAAAACTTTTGTGGGCGCAGATTCCATTGCCTCAACGAAAGCCGTTGTCGAGATAGACGCGACTGCCAGAATCAATGCTGAAAATGATGTGAATCTCCACGCTTTTGCTACGAATATCTACAAAAATTCGGCTGGTCTGTCCGATCTTGGTCTAAACCTGGCCTGAATGTTGTCGCCAATCAACATTCAGGCTGAAACCGCGTTTCTCGACAGCAGTTCAAAAGTGCAGGTTAACAAAGGCGCTATTGTCACTGCCAAAAAGAATATTGATGTAAAATCCTCCAGTGAAACTGATGTAATCATGGGCGCAGGAACGTCTCTGGCCAAAATAAGACAGATTTCGGGAATTGTTTCGGCGGGGGTTGTTGCTGCTGAAGTTAACAGCAGTTCAAATATCGAGGTCAGCGGCACACTTAATGCCGGATTCGATGGTGATACAACTTCCGGCGATATAAACCTTAATTCTCTTTCAAACAATGCTCTTGATGCAACCGCAGCTTCTAAAACGGCA
>CAZTHA010000228.1:0-7120 GCA_964613435.1 uncultured bacterium | reverse complement strand
GGAAAGCTCGATCAAAATGGCTTTAGCGATGTGCCGATCATGTCTTATTCGGCCAAGTATGCGTCGGCATTTTACGGTCCTTTTCGCGAAGCAGCCGGTTCGGCCCCGGGAAAGGGTGATCGGCGCGGCTACCAGATGGACCCGGCAGTCTTGCGCGATGCTTTCCTCGAAATGTCTCTCGACGTCGAGGAAGGGGCTGACGTGCTGATGGTAAAGCCTGGTTTACCATACCTGGACATCGTAAAAATGGCCCGGGAAAAATTTTCTTTACCGGTTGCCGTTTATCAGGTTTCGGGCGAGTATTCGATGATCAAGGCCGCTGCCGCCAATGGCTGGGTCGATGAGCGGCAGGTTGTTATGGAAAGCCTGGTTTGCATGCGAAGAGCCGGAGCCGATCTGATTTTGACCTATTTTGCCCCGGAAGTTGCCGGATGGCTGCAAGGAGAATAGTCATTGCACAAGCATATTCATACCAATTCAGCAAATCAGCCTTTGCTTAGGGTTTTGGCCTGGGAAAGCACCCGTGCCTGCACCCTGGCTTGCCCGCATTGCCGGGCTGCAGCCGTAGACCAGCGCGACCCCGACGAACTTGACACGCTAGAGGCCTTTGCCATGCTCGAAGCTGCCGCCAAAATTGGTCCGGCTCTTATCATACTTAGCGGCGGCGAGCCCTTGCTGCGTGAAGATCTTGAAGAAATCGCCGCCAAAGCTGTCTCACTCGGGCATCGGCCGGTAGTTTCATGTAATGACGGCTCACTGCTCACAGAAGCGCGAATTGCCTCTTTGGCCAAGGCAGGGATTAAGCATTTCAGCTTTAGCATGCACTCAAGTGTTCGCGAAGATCACGACCACTTTGTCCGGGTGCCCGGCGCTTACAATCATGCCCTTGAAGCTTTTGCAAGAATCCGTGCCCAGGGACTTTCTTTTCAGATCAACACCACGATTTTGCCGAGTAACTATAATCGCCTTCCTGGCCTGAAAGACTGGGTTCTCAGTCTAAATGCCGCTTCCTGGCACCTGTTTTTCATCGTTCCTACCGGACGGGCCAGCAGCAACAGCTCGGAAATAGTTTTGAGCCAGAGCCAGATCGACGAAGTGCTGCGCTATGTAGCTTCTGAATCTGATGAATGGGGAATCCCGGTCAAGGTGACCTGTGCGCCGCAATATGCGCGAATACGCATGGAAATGGGAAAAGATCCAGGCTCGCGCGGTCGCAGTTGCATGGCGGGCAGCGGCTTTGCTTTCGTCAGTTATCGCGGCGAGGTCAAGCCTTGTGGGTATTTCGATCTGGTGGTCGGGAACATTCGCGAAACGCCGTTAGACCAAATTTATATCCAAAGTCATCAGCTCAGGGACATGCGAACTCCGGAAAAACTTGAGGGTGTTTGCCGACGTTGTCGATTCAATACTGTCTGCGGTGGTTGTCGCGCTCGCGCCTACGCAGTTCATGGCAGTTATCTCGCTGAAGATCCAAATTGTGACTTTACCGCTGGTCAAGTGCCGAAATAGTTAGTATATTATACGGTACACAAAAAAAGATGGAAGGAAACCCTGATGGACGAAAAAGACAGAGAAATACTTCAGATGCTGCAGGGCAGGTTTCCGCTTGATTCTGAGCCTTATAAAGTCATCGGTGACAAGCTCTGGATCGACGAAGTATCGGTTATTTCACGGATTGCCAGAATGATTGAAAGCGGTTCTATCAGATATGTCGGACCCTTTTTCGACAGTAGGAAGCTGGGTTATAAAGGCTGTCTGGCTGCGATCGACGTTCCGCCTGATCAGGTTGAAAAAGCGGCAGCGGTGATCAACCAGTTTCCAGAGATCACCCACAATTATCAGCGCAAGGGTACGCCCAACGTCTGGTTTACGGTTATTGCCAATTCTGACCAGCGCCGCGAGGATATTTTTGCCAAAATTAAAGCTGAGACCGGGGTTGATGAAGTTAAGATGTTTCCGGCCAGAAAGTTTTTCAAGGTCAAAGTAGACCTGGACTAGGAGCAGTTAATGGATGCACGAACCCGAGATTTGCTTCGCGAGCTGCAGGATGGTTTCAAACTGGAAACCCGGCCTTTCAAAAGAATTGCCAACAAACTTGGCTGCTCGGAAGAAGAAGTAATTAAATTAATTCAGGATTGCCTTGATCAGGGCATTATCAGAAGAATTGGTGCCGCAATAAGACCGGAAAAACTCGGCCACGCCGCCAATGCGCTCGTGGTCTGGAAAGTGGCTGCTGAAAAGATTGACGAAGTCGGTGAGGAAGTCGCCAAAATGCGCGAGGTTTCCCATGTTTATGAGCGCGAGACCCCGCCCGACTGGCCGTATAACTTCTTTACCATGATTCATGCCCACAATCAGGTTGAGCTTGAGTCGCTGATTGGCCAGATTGCCGATAGACACGGTCTGAGTGAATACAAGGTTTTCGAGACCGAGGTCGAATTGAAGAAGACCTCGATGCGCTATTTTTTCGAGGCAGAAAATGACAACTAACAGTCAGGCGCACCTCGAAGCCAGGCGCTTCTTTCCCGGTGGAGTGAACAGCCCGGTGCGGGCTTTTGCTTCGGTAGGAGGCGATCCGGTGTTTATTGAACGGGCATTCGGTTCCAAAGTCTATGACATTGAAGGTCGCGAATATATCGACTACGTCGGCACCTGGGGCCCAGCATTGCTTGGCCATGCCGACCCAGATGTCATCGAGGCAGTTTGTCAGACGGCCAAAAACGGTTTGAGTTTCGGTGCGCCCACGAAAAATGAAACCAGACTGGCTGAGCTGATTCAAAAGGCTTTTCCCGGCATGGAAAAGATGCGCTTTGTCAGCTCGGGAACCGAAGCAACCATGTCGGCGATTCGGCTGGCCCGGGGTGCGACTGGCCGGCCACTCATTGTTAAATGCAATGGTGCTTATCATGGTCACGCTGATTCGCTGCTTGTTTCAGCCGGATCAGGTGTCGCCACTCTCGCTATTCCTGGGTGTCCCGGTATTCCTGAAGGAATTGCCGGCAATACTCTTATCGTGGAATTCAATGATGTTGCGGCTCTGGAAGCTTGCTTCAAGGCCTATCCCGACCAGATTGCCGGATTCATCGTCGAACCGGTTTGTGGCAACATGGGAGTGGTAAATCCTGAGCAGGATTATCTGGCCAAAGTCCGCCAATTGTGCCATGAGCACAAGGCTTTGTTGATTTTCGATGAAGTCATGACCGGTTTCAGAGGCTGCTTTGGTGGAGTGAGTAAAATCGTCGGGGTTGACCCGGATCTGACCTGCCTTGGCAAAGTAGTTGGCGGAGGCATGCCTCTGGCAGTGTACGGCGGCCGTGCCGAGATAATGGCGCAGATAGCTCCAGATGGTCCGGTTTATCAGGCCGGCACTCTTTCAGGGAACCCGGTGGCAGTTGCCAGCGGTATTGCTACTCTGACCAAAATCATGCAGGATAAAGACTTTTATTCGCGCTTGTTTGCTCTGGCTGAAAAGCTTGAAACTGGTCTGGCAGAGCTTGCGCAAAAACATGGCCTGGCCGTTACTTCCAACCGTTATGGCTCGATGATGACCATGTTTTTCAATGCCGGTTCGGTTAAAAATTATCCGGATGCGGCCAGATCAGATACCAAACTTTTTGCCCGCTGGTTCAAAGCGATGCTCGAGCAAGGCGTTTATCTGGCACCGTCTCAGTTTGAGGCTGCTTTTGTCTCTGCAGCCCATACTCAGGCCGATATTGAACAGACGTTGGTTGCTGCTGACCTGGTGTTTGATAAAGTCAAATGAAGATTTGAATAAAAAGAAGAGCCCGGCGATTGCCGGGCTCTTCTTTTTATTACGTGGTTTTAAAAATCAGCGGGGGGTAATCTTGACCGGGTTGGTTCTTACCGCGTATCTCAGCGGTTCAAGAGTAGCGTTGAGGTCGACCTTGGTGATAAGGTTGTTGGCAGATGAATTCGCTCGGTCATAAGACACTTCCCGGTATTTTTTCAGTACCTGAAGCTTGTCATCGAATGCCAGTGCATGCACACCAAGCTCGGCTGTGGTATTGCCGATTCGACACAGAAGGGTGGTCTGGGTAGCCTGAGCGATGGTATAGCCGGTGTCGGGCAGGAAAATCAGGTCGAGGGTAGTTGTTGCCGCAACCTGGTTATTTTCGTAAATCAGAAAGTCCGTCGACTGAATTCCGCCTTCAACCCATACAGACTTGTTAAAAGTGAAATACAGATAGTCATCGGAATTCATCACTCTGTCGTTGGTCTGATCTTCCCATTCAACTTTTACCAGTGCCAGATCTTTTACATAATATTCGCGAATGTCATCGTCGTCGGTTCTCGAATCCGGCCCATCGCTGTAAACGTAGCAGGCATAGGGGTCGAGCTTGTAGTTTTTGCCCCAGGGATCGACGGGAATATAGGTCAGATAACGGCCCTGAAGACCATTGAAATCTGCTTCGCCGAGAAAGGGCAGGTAGGGAGGCTGAGTTGCCAGCTGGCCCTGGTAAGGCAGGTCTTCCTGCGAGTTGAACAGCACCACCGCTTGTTTGAGAACATCGAGATCCTGCAGGGCTTTGGCACGCTTGCTCTCTTTAACATAGTCCGAATAGTACGGTGTCGCCACACCGACCAGTATGGCAACGATCGCTACTACCACCAGCAGCTCGATTAATGAAAAACCACGTCTCATTGTAAACTCCTTGATCGAAAGGATGGGCAAGATCAGATAAAAATCTTATTCACCCTGTTAATCGACAATATAGTAAAGTAATTTGAGTAAAAACCTTATTAAAATCAAGCAGAAAAATTATTTTTTTAAATTTTCGCGCAATTTTCGTCGTTTTTCGCTGGCTTCATAGTCTGTCCACCAGCCGTAACGCTTCAATGCACTTACTACTTTCAAAGCTTCGTCGAGTTTGCCACGCTCTTCGTAAAATTCGAGACGATCTTCAAGAATGGGTTTATCTTCTGACATCGATCGGTCCTTTTTGTATTTTGCGATGCGATAGGCAAGGACATCGAACGCCAGTTCTTTCAAACGATCGTTTTCACCGTGGTAAGCCTGTTGTTTAAGGTCTTCTTCGCTGGTTTTGACATACTTGTAATCAAGCGGCTCCTTGTAACCGAAAATCGTGTAATTATCGAGTTTAAGCTTGTTTTTCAGCTCTTTTTCAATCAGCTTTTTCTGAAAATCTGAAACCGGTCTGAGGCGATTATATTTGCGAAAATACTGAAGCGCCTCTTCGTAATAACCGCGTTCTTCATAGAATTCCCAGAGTCCTTTAATCGCGGTTTCGTCTTTCTTGTCATTATCGAGCATTTCAAGATAAGTGTTTTCAACCGTTCTGTCATCTGAGCGCCCGTCTTCGATTTTGGCTTCAAGTTTCAGCTTTTCATCGAGTTGACGCCGGTCTTCAAGTTCTTTGAGAGCTTGTTTTGCCCGGTCACTGAAGTTTTTATCCCGTTTGAGAGCTTCATAGAATTCTTCAGCCTTAACATAGTTTTCACGCTTCATGTAAATCTCTGCCGACAGGAAGATGCCCTCGCCATACTGGCGGTCCATTTCATAGGCTTTCTCGAAGTTCTTTATCGCTTCATCTTCACGGCCAATGTCATTGTAAAGGTAGGCAAGTTCAAAGTGCCCCTTGGCTGGGTCTTCAGAAGTTTTTATCGCCTTTTTGAATTCAGCTTCTGCTTCCTGATATTTGCCACTTTTCATAAGGCTTCTGGCCAGATCGTAGCCGATCAGTTGCTTCATTTCCGGGTCTCTGCGCCCATATTTTTTCGCGAGTTCGTAATGATTTGCAGCCTGTTCCGGTTTTCTTAGATTTTCGTATGCTCTGGCGATCAGCCAGTGCGTGTCGGGGTGCTTTTCATCGAAAAGCAGTGCCTGTTCAAGAATCTTTACCGCTTCCTGATTGTCGCCGCGTTCGGTCATTACCGCGCCCAGACCGCGCAGGGTATCAACGTTGTCGGGTTGTGACTGGCGTGCCTTGTGTAGAAGTTCAAAGGCCAGATCGTTGTTGCCCATTTCGAGCTCGGCAATGCCGACGCGGCTCAGAGCCGGGCCATTGTTCGGATCGAGTTTGATTGCTTCGCGGTAATGTTCAAGTGCTTCATCGACCTTGTTCTTCTCATCGAGGATTTTGGCGATTCGGACATTGATGTCGGCAGACTTGGGAAACCCGACCAGGGCGGTTTGCAGATGTTTCAGGGCCGTGGTCGGCGAGTCTTCTTCGGCGATCATTATGCCAAGGTAATAATGCGCCATGAATTCCTCGGGGTTCTTGCGGACAATAGCTTTTAAGGCATTGATGACTTCCAGGCGTTCTTTCTTGGAACCGATCTGAAAATTACGCCAGGCCTTGTCATAAAAAGCTTCAGTAACCTCGGTGGTTGTGAAGCTGGTTTTTTTCTTTGCAGCAAGGGCAAGCGTTGGAAAAGCTGGAAGGAGGGTTATTGCGGCAAAAGCTGCAAAAAGGGCGGGTTTTCGAAAAATGGTAAAGAATTTTCTCATTTCTATTCCCTTCCTGATGTGTTTGCTAAAAAAGATAACACGCCAGAGACAGGGAAGTCCACCAACAGCGATTTTTGTCAGAAATTTAGGCAGAAGGTCCTGAAATCAGGATAATAGATCCGGTGATTATCGAAAAAGCCGAGGCGAGCAGGGTGAAATACATCAGTCCTCGGTGAAAACTCAACAGGTTTTCTTTGGCTTTGGCCTTAACCGGATTCTTTATCGACTTGCCGACAAACATGTTTGAAATCATCAGACCGATAACTCCTGCACCGATGAAGCCATGTCCGTAGGTTTTGACAAAAATTTCCTTCACCCCGAGATAGTAGACCACGCCAATTATGCCGCCGATAAAACCAGGGATCATCAAGGTGGTTATCAACTGCGCCGTTTTCCGGTGTTCATCGATTATTGCATCGCGTTTATCCGCTTCAGGGGATTTGGGATTGATACCGAGAATCTCATTTCCCGTTTTATAAATTTTATAGAGAAAAGTTAAAAGAAGCAGCATGAACAGAGGATGCAGGAATTTCATGGTTTGAACCTCAGATTTTGAACTTGCTTATATCAAAGTCATCAAGGTCGAAAGGATCTTTCTGGCCTTTTTTGTTGTCTTCAACCGGACTGTCA
>CAZTHA010000227.1:0-7157 GCA_964613435.1 uncultured bacterium | reverse complement strand
CCGCCCGCAGCGGCCAATGGGGCAATGCCGCCTTTATCGTTCCGGTTCTGCCAGAGGACTATCTTGGCGACAACCCCGATGATGCAATGGCCGGAATCAGCTTTCAGAAAAAGATCGAAGCTGCCGCATTCACTGCCGGGGGCGGCAATTTCTCCGTTCCCGCAGCCCGACTCGAAGATTTTCTCGCCGACCGGGTATCGGCTGACCTGCCGGCAAATCGCTCATGCAAGCTGGCGCGGCCGGCCAACTTTGCCGAGATTCTTCCCGAATTTGTCCTGAAAACTCTCAAATCGACAATCCCAGCCATGTTGAAAGAATTAAATGGCGTCAACCTGCAGGATGCAATTGTTTACGCGGCAGAAACCCGTAGTTCAAGTCCGATTCGAGTGGTTCGTGACGAAACCGGGCAATCAGTGAGCCATCGCGGAATTTTCCCGGCCGGAGAAGGTGCAGGATACGCCGGCGGGATCGTCAGCTCGGCTGTAGATGGCCTTAAAGCTGCCGAACAACTGATCGAATCTTTACCCGGGAAATTCTAATTGAATTCTACCCGCTGACGCAGCCAGGTTTTGCGTCGGTATATCCAGGTTGCCATCAACACGGCTGAAAGGTTACTGAAAATCATCGGCCACCAAAGCGCTGTGTAAGGAGTATCGGCAAGTATCGTTGCTGATTTTTCAACGAATCGACCAAGATGACCGGTAAAACCATAGCTGCAAAAATACCCTGAAAGAATGTAGGCCATCGGCAGTCTTATCAGCCAGAGCCTGAGAATGTCGGCAATCATGACCGGACGGGTATGGCCGCTGCCATTGAATACGCCCCAGTAGACGAAAAGAAAGCCAAAAAACCAGACGGCAATCGAATTTATTTTAAGCATTTGATTAGCGTAGCCGATTACCTCAGGGTCATTGACAAACACCGCGGTCAAGCGGTCGCCAAAATGATAAAGAATCAATGAACCGCAGGTCATTATGGCAATGACCATGGCCAGGGCGATATGAAAACTCTTGATCGCTCGCTCAGGCTTGCCTGCCCCAAGATTCTGGCCGATTATTCCTGAAAGCGCGTTGCTGATGCCCATGGGGGGCATCATAAAAAAATTGACGAAACGGGTGCCAATCGAGTTGGCGGTGATGATGGCGGTTCCAAATGAATTTACAAGCCCCTGCATGACCACGAAGCCCAGCGAAGTGGTTGTCTGCGCCAATGAAGCCGGAATGGCTATTTTCAAAATACTCTTTATCCTTGCGCGGTCTGGCCTGCGATCTGAGAGGGTCGGAACATAGTCGCGATAGTATCTGAACATGCAAAATCCGGCCATTAGAACTGTGCCAATCCGTGCAATCAATGTCGCAATACCGGCCCCTCTGACGCCAAGCGCCGGAAAGCCGAGCCAGCCATAAATCAATATCGGATCGAGAACAATATTGATAAGCACAGAGATGATATTGATAACCATTGGGGCAACCGAGTCCCCTACCGCAACTGCAAAGCTCTGAAAAATAAAAAAAATGAACATCATGATGATGCCGAAAATTATCAGCTGAATATAAATGTGGGCATCGGCCAAAATTTCGGCCGGAGTCTGCAAAGCCTGCAGCAATGGCATGACCGATGTTAAGGCTATCGTGGCCAGAAATGAAAGAAAAACCAGATTCATTACCCAGGTCTGCCCAAGAATCTGGCGAATCTTCCCAAGCTCGCCGCTGCCTTTGTAACGGGAAACCAGAGCGGTTGTCGCCACTGCGAGTCCCTGCCCCAAAGAAGCAAGCAGAAAAATAATCGGAAAAGCCAACCCAGATACGGCAACGGCCTGAGTTGCTCCTTTTTCGAGCTGACCGAGAAAATAAGTATCGGTAAGGTTGTAAACAACCTGAATGAAGTTGGAAAGCATGATTGGAACAGCCATGAACACGAGGTTCGCCAACAGGCTGCCGGAGGTAAGGTCGCGTCCCTGCTTAATCATTCGTCTTTCCGTGAATTCCTTTGATTTATGGCATTAGAATATCATTCAGCAGCAGGCCAAATGTCAATTTTTTATTGAAACAGCTACTGACAAAAACAAAAAGCGAAAAAAAGGCGGCAATTGCTCATGGCAAATTGTCCGCCTTTTTTTTTTTGCCGTTAACCGGTCAGTTGGCTTCAGTCGTTCGGCACGGCTCCATACTGATTGTCGCCACCGCTTTCCTGCAGCATGAAAACAAGCAATACCAGCCAGCCAATGAGCGGAATCAAGGCCAGCAAAAACATCCAGCCTGATTTGCCGGTGTCATGCAAACGACGAATACCAACCGCCAGACTCGGAACGAATACGGCCAGCGAAAAAAGCATGCTGACTATGCCAATAACGCCAACCTGGCGGGCAAGAAAATTCAGAACGATCGAAATCGCCATATTGATCAAAACAAAAGTCCAATACTCGCGGCGACTAGCCCGGTCGTTGAAGTTGGCAAAATTATTCCAAGGCTTCATATAAATTTCCATACAAAAAGACCCCTTTCGATTGATTCATAAAAGCCTATCGGAATAATGTCCAGATAATTTAGTTTTTCGGGAAAAAAAGGGCCCCTGGACTGAAAGCCAGGGGCAAAGTGAGAGGATCTTTTGAGAGGATACGTGAAGTCGCGCGGGGACGCGACTAAGCGTAAATACAAAGGCTCAATTACAAGAAAAAAGGGTGACAATGCATCAGCGAAACTAGCTATGAAAATGCTGCAACTGCTATAGCTTAAGATATAGCGCCCGGTAATTGAACCCATTGTTATCAAAGAACGACACCAACATATAAGCAAGTGACGTGCCAACTTTTAGTATCCTTTATTGATGCGCATTTGAGCCATTTTGCCAGGCTGTGAAAAACGTGTCTTTTTTTTACATGTGCGATTTTCGCACACACATTGCCGAAAAGCATCAATTTTTTTACATTTTTTTTCTCGATTCAAGTTTTCAGTTATTAAAATCGATTAAAGCGGCCCCAAAGTCCCCGATCATTGAAGGAATTATGGCTCTCAGCCAAATTCAGGCAGAATTTAAAGCAACAGACTGGCCTATCTATTGAATCTGCCTGATAAAAGTTGTATACTCAGCCTTTGATAAGCACTGACCCGTTTTTTCACAATTCATGTCAGCAAACAACGAAGAAAACTGAGGCGCTCGATGGACCAACTTCTCTATGGTTTTTCTAAAGAAAAAATGATTTCACTGACCTACGTGGATGTGACCGACGCCGCCAGAGAATTAGAGCGCAAACATCTTTCCGGTCCCACAGCCGGGCGGTTTCTCGCCGAAGCCCTTGCCGCAATCGCCATAATGTCATCCGACCTCGGTCAGGAAGATGAAAAGCTGGCTCTTCAGGCCCAGGTAAGTGGTCCAATGGGCGGGTGTTTTGTCGATGTCTCCAGATCAGGCAATCTGCGAGGCTATACCAACGCCAAAATTTTGAATGAATTCGACGGGACCGAAAATATTCCGCTCGACGTGCCGCTTGGCGACAGTGGCGCAATAACTTTCACGCATTCGACAAGACTGGGCATTATTTCCCAGCAACAGATCGTCTGCACGCCAATGAACCTTTGCCATGGCCTGGCACGCTATTTCAACGATATTCAGCAAAAGCCGACCGCGATAGAGATTAGTGCGACCAGCCGCGAGCATCACATTCACCACGCAGTCGGGCTGAGAATGACCAGATTGCCAGAGGGGCAGCCCGAAGATTTCGTGCCGTTGCTCGAAAGATTCAACGATAAAACGATAAAAAAGGCTTTGTCACAATCGGTAGACATTATGGTCATGAGCGAGATGCTTGGCCTTACCGATCTTAAAGTAATCGAGCAGCGACCACTTTCATCAAAATGCACCTGCAGCCGTGAAAAAGTCATCTATTCAATTTCTTGCCTGCCCATCGACGAGCTCGAAGAGATGATTGAGAAAAAAGAAAGCCCCGACGTGTATTGTCATTTCTGTAGCCAGCTTTACTCGATCAAGACCGAAGAGATCGCGTGTCTGCTTCGGGAAAAACGAGGCGAGGCCGAAAAAGATGACGAATAAGGCAAACCTCAATTCTGAGCAGCCAGGCGCCTGGAAATCGCCGCTCTCGCCTGAAGAAATTTTAAAAAAGGCTAACACTCCTGCCGGAATAATCAATTGCGCAAAGCGCCTGTTCATAATTGAGGCGCGCCCGGGCGAGAATGGGCGAAATGCTCTTATCGAGCTTGTCCCCGGCTCCACCCCCAGGGAAACATTGTCAGGCAATTACAATATTAGAAGCAGGGTTCATGAATACGGCGGCAGTTGCACAACAACCGGAAACGGCGATGAGATATTTTTCTGCAATTTTACCGATCAGCGAATTTACCGACTAATTCCAGGTTCTGAGCCGGTTGCGGTAACTGCTGAAGCAAAACTGCGCTTTGCTTGCCTGGAATTCGACCACCGTCGCAATCTTCTTTTTGCGGTCATGGAAGACCATACCGACAGCGATCTTGAGCCAGAAAACTGCATTGTCACAATTGATCCGCTCAATGGCGACATAAAAAAAATCAGCACCGGCCATGATTTTTATGCTTTTCCATGCCTGAGCGACGACGGCCTCAAGCTTGCCTATATCTGCTGGAACCACCCCGACATGCCCTGGGATGCCACAGAACTTCATGTGCTCGAGCTAGACCCGCAGGGCCACCCCGGACCGGACAAAAAGATTGCCGGCAACGGCCATGAATCGATCACCCAGCCGGAATGGCACGGCGACAGACTATTATATGTTTCCGACATAAGTGGTTGGTGGAATCTGTATTCTTATAAAAACGGCCGATCTGAAAACCTTCTTGAAAAGGAAAGCGATTTCGCCAAACCGATGTGGGCAATTGGAGCGCGGAGCTACACCTGCCTCGATCACGACAACATCTTTGTAACCTGGTGCACCCAGGCTCAGTGGCAGGCGGGAATTCTCAACATCGGCACCGGCAAGCTGCTGGCCCTGGATCTGCCATATAATTCCTACGCCTCGCTTGTTTCTACGGAAAAAAAGATTTATTTCATTGGCTCTTCGTTTACCACCCTGCCTGAAGTCGTTGCCTTCGACCTGCAGAGCCGGAAGGCCGAGACGGTTTTTTCTTCGGGAGAAATTCCGGTTCAGTCAGATTATATTTCGATTCCCGAATCAATAGAATACGAGGCCGCTCCCGGCGAAATGGTTCAAGCTTTTTATTATCCGCCAAAAAACCCAGACTACCTGGCTCATGAACCGCCACCACTTCTGGTAACCAGTCATGGCGGCCCAACCGGGTCTGCAAGCCTGAGTTTCAGTCTCTTAACTCAATTCTGGACCACAAGAGGTTTTGCCGTCGTCGATGTTAATTACAGCGGCAGTTCCGGGTTCGGCAGAAAATACCGCGACCGTCTCAAGGCCAACTGGGGTATAAAAGATGTTCGTGATTGTGAACAGGCGGCAGTTCATCTGGTAAAAGAGGGATTGGCCGACAAAAATAGAATTGCCATCAGAGGAGGCAGCGCCGGCGGATTTACGACATTGTGTGCCTTGACCTTTACCGGCACTTTTCAGGCCGGAGCCAGCCATTTTGGTCTGAGCGACCTGGAAATACTCGCCAGGGAGACCCACAAATTCGAAAGCCGGTACATGGACAGCCTTATCGGCCCTTATCCTCAATCTATCGAAGTCTATAAGCAGCGTTCGCCAATAAACCATATCGAAAAGCTCTCATGCCCGGTCATCTTCTTCCAGGGGCTTGAAGACCGTGTCGTGCCGCCGAATCAGGCAGAACGAATGTATCAAATTTTGTGCAAAAAAGGCTTTGCAACTGCCTACGTCTCTTATGAAGGTGAAGGGCATGGTTTTCGCAAGGCCGATAATATCAAACATTCACTTGAGGCTGAACTTTATTTCTTTCAGCAGGTATTTGCTCTTACACCGGAAAATACTTCCGGCCCTATCGAAATAATCAATTTCAAAGGAAAAACCAATGTTTAAAAAGATTGCTATCGTTCTAACAATGATCATCGCCGGTTCTTTGCCTTCAATTGCCGAACTGAGAGTCAGCCGGCGCAGCAATTACACCGGAAAATTCATGGTTATGCGGCATCTGGTTAAACTTAGCAGTAGCGAGTCTGAGGCCGTTGCCGTTGAGGCGATGAACAGCCTTCGCGAAGTTCTTTTTCGAAGCGAAAATCTTCTTGTTGCTGAAACTGCGAAATCTGTCAGTGAAGTCAGTCCGGCAGAGATGGTAAATCGCATGAATTATGACGTCGACAAAATCCATCAGGCAATTTTCAACCTTGAAAACGCCATTCAGGTTGCCAACCTTGAAGACGCCAATGATCGGGCCTTTCTCAAATCGATCAAGCTTCTCATCGTCGATGAAATCAAGCAAATTCTTAGTTCAGGCATTTTTCTGGACTATCATGAACAGCTGGCTCTGAACATCCAGAAGGATCTGGCGACCCTTCAGTCCAATACCAGCATGCCACCAGCCCAACGCAAGAGAAATCACCAGGTTTTTGAAAACCTGCAGAAACTGCTCGATCTGGCCTGGTACATCTACGCCGAGCAATCCCAGTGGCTTATGGCTACCGCTTTTCGACTCGAATGTCTCAAAATAGATCAACTTAACATGAAATCGCCGATGTTTCTGGCACCAGAGCTTAACCACACCGTTCCACCGCGAATGTATGTCCCCGGGTCTGCCGAAGACTACACACTCGAGTGTGGCTCCAGATAAATTTCAACAAATATTTATTTGAGCAAGCAACAGATTTTCATCAGCCTGAAAAAGCTTTAAAAGTCGAGAAAATCCAGATCGACATCGATGTCGGCATCATTTTCCTGGGTATTCTGGGGATTGCCGTGCCCGAGGTTCACCCCTTCAAGAATCCCGCCATCATCGAGAGGCGGATTCTGGTTGGCATTTGAGTTGGGATTGTAGAAGCCCGGTGCCTGCCCAGGCATGCCTTGCGGGCCTTGGTGACCCTGGTGCCCCTGAGGTTGCATGCCCATGTGACCCTGCATGCCAGGCTGGCCATGCATGCCAGGTTGACCATGTGGGCCCTGTTGCCCATGCGGTTGCATGCCCATCCGCCCCTGCATACCAGGCTGACCATGTGGCCCCTGCGGACCATGGTGCATTGGCGGGGGCAGCGCG
>CAZTHA010000226.1:0-7210 GCA_964613435.1 uncultured bacterium | reverse complement strand
TGGCGACAATTCAACATCGACCCAATGCAAAACGCTCTCAGGCACCGGAGATTCACGGGTAAAACCGGGGCGTTCCACAACAATGAACTCCACCAGGCGAACCAGCTCGAAAATACTGCGCCAGGTTGAGAGTTCGTTGAGAGAGTCACCGCCAATGATCAAAAAAAACTTGTAGGCTGGGTAGCCGGCTTGAAGATGCTTTACGGTTCTGACCGTATATGAAGCGCCGCCAAGCTCCTTTTCGACGTCACAGATCGCGAATCCTTCAATGTCAGAAATGGCCAATTGCAGCAGTTCACGCCGTTGATCGTAATCGAGAAAATCCTCAGCACTTTTGTGAACCGGGTTAAAAACCGGAATAAACCACACCTGATCAAGACCTTGGGTCTCTCTGGCTGCCTGGGCAATACTAAGATGCTGGCGGTGAACCGGATTGAAAGAACCGCCAAAAATCCCAATCCTCAATCGAAAAACTCCCGATATTCGAACTCCATGTCACCGATCGAAATCAAATCTTCGTCCTCGGCGGCAAGGCTGGCAAGTTCTTCGATGAAGCCCATTTTCTTGAGCTTGCGCTTGAAAATGGCAATCGCTTCGTGACTGGTGAAATCGGTCATTGCTACCAGACGCTCAATTTCGGCCCCGGAAACGGTATAATAACCATCAGCGGTTTCTTCAATTTCAAATGGAGCCAGATACTCATAAACGCTTTCTTCTTCATTTGCGCTGATTTCATAACTGACCTGCAGGTTTTTCAACATCCCGCTCAGATGTTTAAGAAGGTCTTCGACCCCTTCACGGGTTGCGCCGGAAACGGCAAAAACCGAGATCCCTCTTTCCTCCAGGGCCTCTTTGAAAAGCGGAAAAAGCTCCCGGGAATCGGGAAGATCAATTTTATTGGCTGCGACAATGACCGGTTTGGCGGCAAGATCTTCTGAGAAGGCCTTCAGTTCAGCCATAATTATGTCGTAATCTTTTAGAACGTTTTCCATGTCAAGCTGACTGGTATCGACCAGATGCAACAGCAGACGGGTTCGTTCGATATGTTTGAGAAACTGGACGCCAAGGCCGGTCCCCTGATGTGCCCCCTCGATCAGCCCAGGAATATCAGCCATACAGAAAGAGGGTGCTCCTTCAGGCTTAACGATACCCAGACTCGGAATAAGGGTCGTAAAAGGGTAATCCGCGACTTTCGGACGAGCGTTGCTGACAGAACGCAAAAAAGTCGATTTGCCGGCGTTGGGCAGGCCGACCAGTCCAACATCGGCAAGAAGCTTCAATTCAAGGCGCAGGCGCAAAGTCTGCCCCGGCTCACCCTTTTCGGCCATTCTCGGAGCGCGGCGCACCGACGAAACGAAACGAGCGTTGCCGCGACCACCTCGACCGCCACGGGCAATAATTTCCTGCTGCCCCTTTTCGGCGAGATCGACGAGCAATCGGCCACTTTCAATATCGTAAACCAGGGTTCCAACCGGCACCTTAACCGATAAACTCTGGCCATTGGCTCCCATCATATCCTTGGGCTGGCCCCGTTCACCGTCCTCGGCCGCGAGACGCCGGGTAAAGCTAAGTTCATAAAGGGTGGTCAGGTCGTCGGTGGCTTCAAAAACAACATCGCCACCCCGGCCACCATCACCGCCGGCCGGCCCTCCCATCGGCACGAATTTTTCGCGCCTGAAGGCTACGGCACCATCGCCGCCTTTTCCGGAGGTTACTTCAATTGTCACTTCATCAACGAATTTCATAGGCAGCGATTATAGCACCTTCTGCGGAAAATCTCCAGTAACAATCTTTAAATCTTGACGAATGGTGTCCAGCGGTGATAATCTCCCAGTTGTTATTTTTTTCACTAACTTTATACTCTACAGCCGGAGGCAGTGATGAAGGTTCCTCTTTTAGATCTTAAACCACAATATGCTCAAATCAAAGACCAGGTTATTCCTGAAATCATGGATACCATTGAAAATCAGGCTTTCATTCTTGGCCCCAAAGTCAGTCGACTTGAGGAAAAAATGGCCGAATACATCGGCACCAATCACACCGTTGGCTGTTCATCAGGCACCGACGCACTGATCCTGGCGCTGATGGCTTTGGATATTGGTGCCGGCGACGAAGTGATCACAACCCCCTACACATTTTTCGCCACTGCCGGAGCGATTCACCGTGTCGGCGTTTGTCCGGTTTTTGTCGATATCGAACCAGACACATATCTGATGAATGTCAAGCTTATCGAAGCGGCAATTACTCCCAAAACCAAGGCAATCATGCCGGTTCATCTCTTCGGCCAGTGCGTCGACATGGACCCTCTGCTTGAAATCGCGAAAAAACACAATCTCAAAGTCATCGAAGACGCTGCCCAGGCCATCGGCTCAAAATACAAGGGCAAAAACGCCGGACAAATGGGCGACATTGGCTGCTTCAGCTTTTTCCCGAGCAAAAATCTTGGTTGTTTCGGTGATGGCGGCCTGGTTTCAACCAACAGCAAAGAGCTTTACGATCGTCTGATCGGCTTGAGAGTGCATGGGGGAATCGTCCAGTATCATCATCAGGAAGTAGGCCTCAATGCACGAATCGACGCCCTGCAGGCTGCAGTGGTTTCGGTCAAACTGCCCCACCTCGCCGGCTGGACCGAAGGTCGCCGCAAAAATGCCGCCCTTTATAACGAGCTGTTCAAAGGAAACGACAAGGTCGTAAAACCGGTTGAAATCGCTGATCGCTACCATATTTTCAATCAGTATGTCATCAGAGTCGACAAGCGCGATGAACTCAAGAATTATCTGACCGAAAAAGAAATCGGCTGTTCAATTTATTATCCGCTGTCACTGCATCAGCAAAAATGCTTTTCTTATCTCAACTATAAACAGGGCGATTTTGCCGAATCAGAAAAGGCAGCCCTTTCGACAATTGCCTTGCCGATTTATCCTGAGCTTTCAGAAGAGCAGATCAGATTCGTAGCCCAGACGGTAAACGAATTTACCAAAGGCTGATTTTAGCGGGCGGACAAGTCGGTTCGCCCCTTGGATTGTTTTTTGAAGCCGAATTGCTATGATCATGGCGGACCCGTTGGTCCGCCATGATTTTTTAAGAACACTAAACTTTTATCCGCTGACTGCCGATACTTTGAGAAGCTAAGATTATAAGTAGACAGATTCCTGAAGCGGAGGCAGCAAAATGATCCAGGAAAGCCTGATAGAAGGCATTTTTAGAAGTTTGAAACGAAACGCCGGCTGGGCAACGATAATCGTCGCCCTGGCAGTAGTGGCTTCAGCCATGATTAACCGCTTTTTTCCGGCAATTTATCAGAGCCAGTCAATGCTGCGGGTCATGACCAGTGAGCAAACAGCCGATTTAAGCATCGCTGCCTCGATGAACGGCGTATTTGCCCAGAAGAACGTTTTGGCCGAACTTGCCAACGAATGCGGTCTTGCCGCCGACGAAGTGATCAACCGCAATCTTGTCGAATTTCAAGATGCCGGCGCCGGACTGGTAAAACTGATCGTTCGCCACGAAAACCCCGCCTGCCTGAAAGAAATCAGCCAGACCGCCATTCGGATTCTTTCCGATCGATTTCTGGTTTTCAGCGCCGAAAAGCGTGAATTTGAAATCAAAGCAGCCGAGAAAAAAATCGAGCACCTTGAACAGGCGCTGAACCAGGCTCGTGAAGACCTGGTCAAAGCGAACCTGACAACTACGATCAAGGTCGATGAAATAACCCTTCAGCTTGAAAACCAGCTTCACCAGCTCGAAGAGAAAATTGACCTGAACCGTAAAAAGCTTCAGACAACGCCCGAAACAACTTTCTACTACATCGAGGAAGAAACTTCGGCTTATCGCAAACTGAATCAGGAACTCAATAAAGCGCAAAACCAACTGGCAGAGCTATTTAAAAGCTACAAGGAAAAACACCCAAAAGTAGTCGAATGTAAAGCCCAGATCAAATCCCTCGAAAACAAGCTCAAAAAATCACGAACCCGAACCAGAAAGCAAAAGCCCAACCAAACTTATATCGCTCTTTCAGCAGAAATTGAAAGTGATCACGAAAAACTCGACCTGGTTAAAACTGAATTGAAAAGAACCCGAACCCAGGTCGCCGGGCAGGAAGAAACCAGAGAAAATCGCATTAACAATATCAACCTGCGCATCAAAGCCCTGGAAGAGCTTCACAACCGCACTCTTCTTGCCCTCGAAGAAACCAGGCTCAGTCAGACCTCAACCCAGGGAAAAATCAACATCCTGCAAAGTGACGCCCACAACCCGAAAACTATCGGCTTTTCAGCCGTTCAACGTGACTGCATCGCGGTTGTTTCAGGTGTGCTGATGGCTATTTTCCTTCTCTATTCACCGGCCCCGGTGCGCACTGAAATCGTTTCAGTTTCCGGCGAAATGCTTGCCGGAGCCCTGGGCGGAAATAACCTGCCAATGCTTACCGCTGAACCGGTTGAAATCATTCTCGAAGTGCCGTCCCTAACCTCGACCCCCCTGGCCTTGCCGGCACCAGAGCCCACCGCCGAACCAACGATCTACGACGAACGTCTGATCGTTTTGAACGACCCGGAATCGGAAAACCTTCAGCCCTATCGCTCACTGGTTTCAAACCTGCAGATCAGCATCTCCGAAACGCAAACGCGAATCGTTCTGGTAGGTTCGGCCCGTTCAGCCAGCGGCAGAACCACCCTGCTGGCCAACACTGCCGTGTTGATGGCCCAGGCCGGTTACTCAGTCCTGATGATCGATGCGAATTTCCGAAATCCGGTTTTGCACCGGGTTTTCGACCTGGAAAACAACAGCGGCCTTTCAGAAGCTCTGAATCATGGCCTGAAAGAGCCGATGCTGCAAAAAACTTTTATCAAGAACCTGTTTTTGATGTCAGCCGGAATGACGCCTTCCAACCCGGCAGAACTTCTCGGTTCGCCGGAAATGATTGAACTTCTTGCCGAGCTCAAGCGCAAAGTCGAAGTCATTCTAATTGACACCGCCGCCTTACTTGAATACCCCGACACCGGAGTCCTGGGCGGACAGACCGGGGCAATGGTCTTCCTGCACCGCGAGGGCGAGCCCGAAGAAGATCTTATTGCCGCGAAAAAGCTCATAAAAACTATTCGTGCCAAGGTTTTTGGCTATGTAAAAGTTTGATTCAGGTCTTCTTTTAAGTTGAGCTCGGCCTGAATCTATTGTAAAATTCCATTTGTAAATGGAACCAGCTCAACAGATCATCTTATTGAAAATAATAGCCGCGTCAGCGGCTTTTATTGCTATGCTGACCGACATGACTAAAGGTCGCATCTATAACTGGCTGACCTTTCCCTGTATTTTCGCCGGCTGGGCCCTGAATTTTACCTTTTTCGGCCTGCCCGGCCTCGGCTACAGCGTCGCCGCCACTTTTGTCGGCATAGCCATTTATATTGTTCCGGCGGGATTGGGCCTCATTGGCATGGGCGATGTCAAACTCATGGCCGGAGTCGGTGCACTTGGGGGCACCAATTTTGTGGTAACGGTTTTTCTGTACACCTCAGCCCTGGGTTTGCCCCATGCGATTCTGGTACAATTTCTCAATTATGGCAAAGATGCGATAGGAATGCTGGTTACCAGCTTTTCAACCCGTGCTTTCCTTGAGAAATCAATTCACAAGGAAAACGCTGCCGGCCAAAAAAAATTCCGCTTTCTTCTAGGCATAGATATTTTTGTTGCAGTTGTTCTAGCCATTTACCACACTTTTAATTTCAGCTGGTAAAAAAGTGCTGGCATTTGTTTCATTTTGTTGTACATTTACGTGGTTAAGAATCAATACACCTGTGTCGATTTTATTTTCATTCTTGCAGGTTATATAATTCTTTGCTATATTTCTAAGTTTAAATTTGTGTCGAGGAGGATCCTCAACGGTGAACAAAAGAGCGATATTTGTGGCATTGGTGGCGAGTCTGGTCATTTCAATGCTCCTGTGGAACAAGCTTCAGACGAACCAGCCCCCGAAGATTGAAGCTCCGATTGTACAACAGCCAACGATTTTAAAAACGCCGGTTGTTGTCAGTACCAAAAGGCTGGCAGCCAGAACCCGCCTTGAGCCGAAAATAGTTCAAGATTCTTTCGAGATTCGTGAAATGATTGCCTCAGCGGTACCCGCCGATGCCTTTTCCGATCTTGCTTCGATTACCCACCGCTATACCTCGGTCACCATCCTTCCCGACGATATGATGACCGAAAAACGTCTTCTCGACGAAGCTTCGGTACCTAATCTGGCTCGCGCCATCCCTCCTGGTAAAAGAGCGGTATCGATTGCTGTTTCAAAAGTCACATCCGTTGGTGGCTTTGTTCAGCAGGGCGATATCGTCGATGTTATTGCAACCTTCCGCCCGCGTAATTCTGAACCTGTAACCAAAATCGTGTTACAGAACATCCAGATTCTGGCGGTCGGAAACACCTATGAGTTCGACGGTTCGATCCCCTCTTCAACTCCGGCGATTTCTGCAGCCAAGGTTGAACTGGTCACACTCGCACTCAGCCCTGCCGAACTTGAAAAACTGCTTTATCTTGACAGCAGCACCAACTTCCGCTTCGTTCTGAAAAACCCGGTTGACAACAATCTGATTCAGACCAAAGGCGCAACCGAACGAACGGTTATGAGTGATATCGGTCATCCAGACTATGTAAAACAAACGGTTGTATCATCTGATGAAGGCAAAACTGAAGCAGTGGTAACTACCATCCTGGAACCAATGGATGACGGAAGAGTCGAAATAATGTACGGCGCCAGTTCTCGCCGTGAAATTTATAAGTATGGCGGTCCGGCAGCCAGCAAATTCAGACAACTTCCAGCTCAGCCAGTTGCTTCAGCCTATACCCCACCAGTCCTTAACACGGGCGATAGAAACAACGCTGAAAGCGTAGAATAACGAGGAGAAAGATGATGAAACCAGCAACAAGAAACCTAAATTTTAAACTGTTTCACCTTTTCCTCGGCGTGTTCTTAATTTTAGGGGCGTTTAGCGCCGAATGTGCTGCAGCCGAGAAACTGATGATACCCATGGCAAAATCCATCGCGATTCCCGCCAATGGCGTTAAAAAGATTCTCGCGGTAAAAGAAGGCATCGTTGAAGTTCTTAACGTATCCGACGAAGAAATCATTCTTTCCGGTGTCGGTAACGAACCGGCAGTGACCCAGCTCATCCTCTGGGACAAAACCGGCAGAAGAGTTTATGACGTCGAAACCTAC
>CAZTHA010000225.1:0-7256 GCA_964613435.1 uncultured bacterium | reverse complement strand
AAAGTTCTGTGATTTTTTATCTGAAACAGCTTCTGAAGCAACCTGAGCCGACAAATAGGGCGACAGCAACAGGACCCACAAAAAAACCAAAGTCAATAATCGAAGTGATTTAAAGTTTATTTTTCTTGAAAGAATCAATTTCTGTCACCGGTCCAATACAATAATATTCCGCAATAAGAACATTTTTCGGCGCCATCATGGGAACTGGCAGAGCTGACAAAACCACCCGGCAAAGCCATTCCGCAGGATGGGCAGGAGGCAACATCGATGTCAAAGATAACCCGTCCTTTTTTTTGCTGGCGCAGATCTTCATACATTTCCAGGCTATCGGCCTCGATGCTCAAAGACATTTGTGAACGCTCGGTTTTCACCAGCTCAATTTCCTTTTTCAATGCGAGAATTTCGTCGGTTACCCGGGCTCGAACTTCTTCAAGATGAACCTTTCGCCCGGAAACGACCTTCTCGCCCTTGGGAATATCCTTTTCAAGCATTTCAATCTTTTCCATGTCCTGAAGGATAGAGGTTTCGAATTCACCGGCTTTTTGCCGGAAGACGACGATTTCTTTTTCAAGTGCCGCATAGGAGGCTGGAGCCAGTCCCGCGCTTTTCATTTTTAAATCGGCGGTCTTGATCTGCTCGTTGACTGAATCAAACGATGACTCAGCAGCGCGTTTGCGCAGGTGAATCTTCTTTAGTAGAGCCTTTTTCTTTTCGACAAGCTCAGAATCAGCTTCGATTTCTCGCTGCATTTTCTGAATTTTCTGTTTTTTTTCTTCGATCGCAGCATTGGCAGCGTCAATTTTCAGGTCAAGGTCCTGCAGAGGAATTAATTTTTTTACTGGTATCACAGTCTACCTCTTTTATCATTTTGTCAGGGCTTAACATTAACAGAAGCGCGGTTACCTGTCAATTCCCGGCCATGTCATGCAAAAAAGAGCCAACCCGGAAAACCATCGCCAAAACTAAGAATTAATCAGGCTTTAGCCCAATCTGACATTGACTTTCTTTATAAGAAAGTGGTAGAATAGCTGTTCTAAATCTGGAGGTTAGTCATGCAGACAATTCCGACAATCGCCATTGTTGGCCGCCCCAATGTTGGCAAATCATCACTAATGAACCGCATCGTTGGCTACAGACATGCGATTGTTGATCCCACCCCTGGGGTCACCCGGGACAGAAATTACGCAGAAGCGGTTTGGAATGGTCGCCAATTCAATGTCGTCGATACCGGCGGACTTGACCCGGATGACTCTCAGCCAATTATGCAATCGATCAAGAATCAGGTTGATTTTGCCCTGAAGGAAGCAGAAGCGATAATTTTTGTCTGTGACGGCAAATCAGGCCTGGTTCCCGATGACAAACAAATACTCAATTTTCTGCGCCGACAATGGCCTGATCGTCCTCTTCTCGTGGCCATCAACAAACTCGATCATGCGGCAAATGAAGATATTTTTCTGGCCGAATTCTATGAGCTTGGCCTTGAAAAGATTTATCCAATTTCAGCTGTACACGGACACGGTGTTGCCGACCTTCTTGATGACGCAGTCATGGGTTTTGAGCGCAACTGGGATGGCGAAGAAAAGGACCGGCGCACCAACCTCGAGCAAATAGCTCTGGTAGGCAAACCGAATGTTGGCAAATCGTCGATATTCAACTGCCTTATCGGTGAAGAACGCTCTATTGTCGACAATGTCCCGGGAACAACCCGCGACACTATTTTGAAACGATTCACCCGTGATGGTAAAGCCTACAACTTTATCGATACCGCCGGCCTGCGTCGTCCCGACCGCGAAAAGGACGATGTTGAACAGTATTCGGTCTTCAGAACTCTTGGCGCGATCAAAAACACTGACCTGGCCATTCTGGTGATGGACGCTTCCGAAGGTAAAATTACCAATCAGGACAAACGCATTGCTGGGCGCATAATAGAAAGCGGCGCAGGATGCATCATCGTCTGGAATAAATGGGATCTTTCCAAACACAGCGAAAAAGACTGGGACGAGCTCATCAGGCACACCAGAGATGAGTTCCCACAACTGGCCTTTGCGCCAATGCTGGCCACCTCTGCAAAAACGGGGTTAAGAGTAACAAAGCTTTTCGAATTGATCGATCAGGTCCAGGAAAATGGCCGAAAAATCATTCCCAATGACCGACTCAAGTCGATCCTTTACGACGCAGTCACCATTCAACCGCCTCCGTCCTACAAGGGACGCGAATTAAGACTAATCTCTCTCAACCAGTTTGCCGGACCGCCGATAATTTTCAAACTCAAGGCGTCTGACCCTAAGGGAGTGCATTTTTCCTACCAACGCTACATTCTCAACCACATTCGCCAGGAAGAAACCTTTGATGGCTGGCCAGTCAAGCTGGTAGTCAGGAAGTAAGCATGCAGGATTATTTATACGCAATTCTTATCGGATATTTTTGCGGCTCCATTCCGACCGCTTATCTGATTGGAAAGCTTGTCTACCGCCTCGACATTTTTGAATACGGCAGCAAAAATATGGGCGCCACAAATGTATACCGGGTTCTGGGCAAAACCCCGTTTGCCTTTACTCTTGCAATAGACGTTTTAAAAGGAATGCTTGCCGTCATTCTCACTGCCAAAGTTCTTGAAAGGAATCCGCTCGCGCTTTTCGCTGCCGGCGCCGCAGCTCTCGCCGGGCACACGCTTTCTTTCTGGGTTAGGTTCAGAGGCGGCAAGGGCGTAGCATCCGGACTCGGAGTTTTTATCGCACTTGCTCCAAAGGCGACTTTAACCACCCTGCTGGTTTTTCTGACCGTTCTGGTTATCAGCAAAATGGTTTCTCTCGGCTCAATCATTGCCGCTGCAGCTCTGCCTTTCCTCATTTATGGTTTTCAGGAAGGCGGACCAGTTTATTATCCCTATCTTACCGGTTTCTCTGCAATAATTGCCGCATTCATTATCTTCAAGCACAAAACCAACATCCGCAGAATCCTGAGTGGTGAAGAACTGGCACTCGGCCAGCAAAAAAAAGATGCTGCTGCAGATGAATCGACCAGCAAAACTGTTGAAGAACCAGGAGAAAATCGATGAGATTTGCAGTTTTAGGTGCAGGTTCCTGGGGAACCACCCTGGCCAACCTTCTTTGCGAAAATGGCCATAAGGTTGCTCTTTGGGCTCGAGAAGAAGAAGTAGTCGAGGGTATAAACAAAAAGCGGCACAATCCTTTTTTTGTCAGTCACCTGCAACTCGACCCCAGCCTGATTGCTGTACCCTCGATCGATACGGCGCTTGAAAATGCCGACTTTGCGCTGACTTCGATTCCATCGGGCTTTATAAAAGAAACTCTCAACCCCTACGGAAAAAAGCTTGCCAAGCTCAAAGGAATCATCAATGTTGCCAAGGGTTTTGAAAGAGGAACCGGCAAACGAATTTCCCAACTGTTATGCGACATAATTGGTGCCGAGCCGGAAAGTCAACGTGACATCGTCGCAAGCCTTTCCGGTCCGAATCTGGCCGACGAAGTCGCCATGAAAAAGCTTGGAGCTTCAGTTGTCGCAACTCACAATGAAGAACTGGCTGAAATTTTTCAACAGAGCTTTTCTAACAGCTATTTCAGAATTTACCGACAAACAGACCGAACAGGCGTAGAGCTTGGCGGAACCTTGAAAAATATTTTCGCCATCGGCGCGGGCATAGTCGATGGACTTGAGCTGGGCGACAATGCTAAAGCTGCATACCTGACCCGAAGTCTTCACGAGCTGGTCAGACTCGGCACTGCCCTCGGAGGCGAAGTACAGACTTTTTACGGGCTGGCTGGCCTTGGCGATCTCATGGCTACGACCTCTTCCCCTTTATCAAGAAATCATCGGCTTGGGCAGGCAATTGCCCAGGGCAGAACCTTGCAGGAAATTACCGCATCTTCGAAAATGGTTGTTGAAGGCGTTGAAACAGCAAAAATTGCCAATGAATGGGGCAAAAAACTAACCCTTCCGCTGCCAATTACCGAAGAACTATGTAGGGTTTTATTTGCAGACTGTCCACCCGAGATTGCGGCCAAAAATTTGATGAGTCGCTCCCTCAAAGCAGAAAATGACTAAACAAGGAGCAATTTCATGAAAAATACCTTAGGAAAACTAGTTGCCATTGCAGCAATAATTCTGGTTCTGCTGGCAGTTTTTTATGGAATCAGGCATTTTCAGAAAACCATTCCCCCGACTGAACCACCAATGGCCGTAAAGAAACCGGTCGAGCAACAGCCGGCTGAAATGACCCAGAAAAAACACGTCGATGTCAAATTCATTGACGGGGAACACGAGATTTCATTCAAGCAGGTGCCACTGTATTCGATCAGCCTGCAAGATAACCAGGCCGCGACTATGACCGTAGACGGCAACCTGATGAAAGCACTCGTCGAAAAGATACCGGTAACTGCCTCCCAGTCAGCTCTGCCTAGTCAATTGAAAAAAGCGGCGGCCGGAAAGCTTGACCGCCTGACCAGAGGGGGCGAAATCGAACAGATCGACCGCCACAAAACTCTTGCCGCACTGGAAAAAGCAATAAAAGAATCGCCTCAGGCCGCGACGATTACCGTTGATGTATTCACCGCTCCCGGCGAAGGTCCTGAAAGTTTTAACAAAAAGAGAATGGAAATGGGATTCACAACACTTATAGCCTCCTTTTCAACCCTGCACGAAGGACACATAGACGACGAAGGCCGAAATGTAAATCTTGCTTTGGCCGCCGAAAAAATTGACGGAATAATCATTCCCCCTGGCGGAAAATTCAGTTTCAACAAAGTCGTCGGCCCAAGAACCGAAAAATGCGGCTTCAAAAAAGCCGGGGTCATTTCACAGGGCAAGGTTATTCCCGGTCTAGGCGGAGGAATCTGCCAGGTCAGCACAACCCTCTACCGAACTGCTCTGCAGGCCGGGCTGAAAATTGATGAAAGGCACAACCATTCTATCTATGATGGCATCGAATATGCCGCCAGAGGACTGGATGCTGCCGTGGCCTGGGGCTACAAGGATTTCAAATTTTCCAATTCGCTCGATCTGCCAATACTTATTTCGGCCAAAGCAGGTCCTGGCAGTGTTTTTATCGAGCTCTTCGCCGAAAAAGTCCCTTTTGAATCGGTGGTCCTTGAAACCCGCAATGAAAAGGTTCATCCGTTCCGGACCGAAATTAAGAAAAACCAGAAATTGAAAAAAGGTGACCGGCGAATCCTTCACCCCGGTGTTACTGGTTATTCAATTGAAACCTACAGAATTATCACCCGAAAAGACGGCAATATCCGCGAAGAAAGAATGAGCAAAGATCGTTATCTGACCTTTAACCGCATCGAGGAGATTAATAATTGAAAAAGGCTGTATTACTCTGTTTACTGATGCTGGCAAGCGCATGTCATGCCCTGGAACTCTCGGATTATGTCGTCAGAGGTTTTGAAGGCAAGGGCCCGCTTGAATTCAATACCCCGGAAGATGTGGTCATTACCGCCGATGGGCGAATTGTGGTTGCCGATCAGAAGAATAACCGCCTGCAGATTTTGACCAAAGAAGGAGATTTCATCAGGTTTATTCCGCAATTGCCACCGGCAAATGAGAGCGCTGACCCTGCCGCAAAAGAGGCGGCAAAAATCAATTTCGAACAGCTTCAGAAGGTGATGAAGAAGCCTACCGGCCTTGCTTTATCCCCTGATGGCAAAATTTACATCAGTTGTCAGGACAGCGACTCGATCGTCATCGTGGATTTCGAATCGGGTCAACTACTTGGCACACTGTGCAAGTCAGGCAAAGGGCAAGGCGAATTGCGCTCACCCATGGACATAGACCTCAGCCATGACGGACGGATTGCAGTTGCAGAGTGGCGCAATCAAAGAGTGCAAATACTCGACCTCGAGGGAAAATGCCTGCGCGAAATCATTTACAACGAAGAAAGCAAGCGAGGCTACAAGCCGGTTTCACCGCGAGGCGTATTTTGGACAATAGAAGGCAAGCTTCTGGTTGCATACCCGCTCTTCAATCAGATTGTATGCTGGAATGTCGAATCTGGCCAGATTGAATGGCGCTATGGCATCAAAGGCCGCGACCGTGGCATGCTCAACAATCCTTCCTACATTACCAACGCACCTGAAGGCCGATTTCTAGTCGCCGACACTCTTAATCACCGGATAGTTGAAATTACCCGCGATGGCAAATTCCATTTTAACTATCCGATCAGGAAGGGATCAGCTCCAGGCAGGCTGATTTCGCCCCGGGGTCTGATGATTAACCAGAATGAAGCACTTATAGTATCTGATCAGGGAAATAACCGCATTCAGCTTTTTCTGCCCGGCCAGGCAACCATGATGCTTAGAGAGGTTAAGCAGCTTGCGCTAAAAGATGACTGGGCCACTGCCATGCCCAAAATCGAAAGAATTCTCTACCTTAAACCCAATGAACCACAAGCGCGAGAATTGATGGTCAACGCTCTATATTATTTTGGCGACAAAGCATTTGCTGAAGGCGACTTTCTTAGAGCGGAAGAATATTTTCGCCGCGTTTTACGTTATCGTCCTGATGATCCCAACATACCCCAGAAGCTCGATGCGATTTTCTGGGCTTCAAATCAGGGCTTGATTGCAAACGTGGTTTTTGGCATTATAGCTGTCATCATTGCGTTGATTTTAATCTGGATTTTAAAAACGGTAATTTCCAGATTTATTTTCAGCAGAACATAAGAGGTCAAACCCTTGTCACAGAAAAGAATTCGCAACTTCTGCATTATTGCACATATCGACCACGGAAAATCAACTCTGGCCGACCGTCTTATCGAAAGCACTTCAACGGTAAGCAAGCGAGAAATGAAAGAACAACTCCTCGACTCGATGGACCTCGAAAGAGAACGGGGAATAACCATCAAAGCTCAGGCGGTACGCATGTTTTACACCGCCAAAGATGGACATGAGTATACTCTTAATCTCATCGACACCCCAGGACACGTCGATTTTTCTTATGAAGTTTCAAGATCTATCGCGGCCTGTGAGGGCGCACTTCTGGTCGTTGACGCAAGTCAGGGCGTAGAAGCTCAAACCATGGCCAATGCAACCCTGGCACTGGCTCAAGACCTTGAAATTATTCCAGTTATCAACAAAATTGACCTGCCGGCAGCTGACCCTGAAAAGGTTAAAGAAGAAATTGAATCGCTGATCGGCGTCGATTGTTCAGATGCCATTCTTGTTTCTGCCAAAGAAGGAATCGGCATACCGGAGTTGCTTGAAAGAATCGTCGAAAGGGTTCCGCCACCCGTTGGT
>CAZTHA010000224.1:0-7267 GCA_964613435.1 uncultured bacterium | reverse complement strand
TCACCATGCCTTCTATTATTCGCGTAAGGGCCCCTTGAAAATGATTGCATGTGGCGCTCTGGGTGGCGGGGCACGCAAACTCATCGGCTCAAATCAGCTGCCGCAGAAAACTTTTTCCATGCTTCGGCTGGTTCCCGGAGACAAAGAATTCAAGCTGACCACCTATCGAGTTGATAAGAAGCCGGAAAAAATAGATATAAGCCAATTACCGGCCAGAATTGTCGGATTCAATGGCGAATCTGTTTTGGCGCTGCCAAAAGGAAAAATTGATTCTGTTGATAATGATTCCTGAATAGTTTATTCTAATGGTTTAAAATCAAATTCAGGGTACATTTTAATTGAAATTTAGAAAGATTTTTACGGCTCTGTTATTGCTGATGCAAGTGCTGCCGTTATGCATGGCGTTGCCGGACAGGCCTGCAGTCAATGGAGTCGATGCATATTTTGCTGAAGAAATCGACCGTGTCTGGGCTTTTTTGCAAACCCGTCCAAAGCACCCCGAACTTATCATGAGAATGGCACTTCTGCTTGAAGAAACTGTTTCTGAGAAGCAGGCAGAGCCTTGGTTCGAAGAATTGAACGCGCTCGATCTGCCCAAAAGTCAGCTTGAAGAATTGAACGCAAAGATTCGTCGGCAATACCGATTTAGTTTTGTACCGATGTATGAATCCCGAGAAAACAGTGCGGCCCAACCTGATTTTGAAGATGGGGCATTGGCCGAAAGTTCAGGAGAAGATCAGAATGCGCCAGTTGGGCCAGAAGCCGCTGCCCTGGCGGCAGAGGCAGCCAATGACATGGAACGCTCAGCAACAGAATATTTGCGACTCTACAAACGAACTGGAAAAGCTGAGTATCTGGCTTTGGCGGCCGAAAGGTTCCTCTGGGCCAATCAGAGTCAGCGTGCCCTGCCTCTGCTTATCGAACTGAGCTTGCTGAGACCAAAAGACCAGTCTTTAATGCTGAAAATCGCCGATATTTACGGCTGGCATGGTGAAAACAAAAGTAAGGTTATTTTTCTCGAAAAAGCTTTGAACTTGAAGTATCGTCGGGGGATACATAAAAAAATCGTTGAAGAATTGAGAGGTGTCGGCGATGCGCTCGCTGCCATTAGCAGCGCTGAATCTTATCTGGCAAGGTATCCCGATGATGCAGATATTAAAGTTATTTTAGCCCAGATACTTTTCGAACAAAAAAAAGACGAGCAGGCTTTGCAGATTCTTGAAAAATTAGACTTTAAAGCGCTTGATTCAGCGCAAATTGAGGCCTTGGTTCCAGCTGTTTTTTCTGCCAAAGGATATGCAATCGTGCTGGCTTTATGTCAGGTGGTCTCTAATCGAAAGGTTCCGATTAGAACGAAAATCATTATGCAATACTATCATGCGGCGACCAGACTTGAGCTTGGTGACTTTAACGGTTCGGAAAGGCTTGTGCTCGACGCGGAAAAAGCGCTTGAAAGCAACAAATTTCGCGCCAACATTGCTATGAAAAATAAGTTGAAACTTGACTTTTTGCTGCTTAAAGCACGGATTTTTAAAGAATTTGATCGTTTCGACCAGTTACCGAATGTCCACCAGGGCATACTTGAGTTAAATCCTCACCAATTTGAATCGCTGGTTTTTTTTGGCGAAACCTTTCGAAATCAGGGAAAACTTGAACGTTCACAGCATTTTTTTGAACAGGCCTTAAAGATTGAGCCAAACAACAGTTATCTGATCTGGAGCCTGGCCGAAATAGCCGTTTTACGCAATAACCTGCCACGGGCCCGGCTGCTGATGGAAAAGCTTCAACAGATGCCTGATTTTAAAGACGAAGCGATGCTGTTGGGCTTATGGAGAGACACTGGTGCCTGGAAAAAGCTTGCCGACTACATCAGCGCCAATTCTCAGCGTCTTTTACCCGAGTATCGAAATTTTTATCTCGAAGCCTTGAGCAATCTCGGGCAAGACGAAATGGTCGCTGAAATGCTCTATGAAGATCTGGCAAAGAATCCTTTTGATGCGGATGCTGAAAAAAAGCTTGGTGGAGTCGCCGGCCGAAACCCGGGTCTTTGGGAAAAATACCAGTCCAAGAAGGCCTTCTGGGTTGACCAATATCATCAAAGCCTGGTCGATGAAATCTCAGACAAGCTCAAAACTGAGCCAGAAAACAAAACTTTGCTTGAGGAGCGGGCCAAAATATTCGGTTACATGAACAGGCCGGATCTGGCACTGAAAGATTTAAATGACGTTTTGAAAAATTCAGAGGTAGATTTGCCTTTGTTAGAGCATGCCGCTGCGGTAGCTGAATGGGCCGGTGACTTAAGGCGGGCGATGTCGTTGCGCCGGCAAATTTTCCATGAGGCTCCTGAAAATGCCAGCAATTCGGTTCGTCTGGCATCTTTGGCCTTTAGCGAAAGAAAATTCGTAGACGCTGACAACTATCTTGAAGCTGCAGCAGAAATGGAAAAGATCGATCCTCAGACTTACTTTTCGACAGCTATGCCGGTTTTAATGCAATCAGGCAGGTTTGCAGACATGCGTGAGTTGGTTGAAAGAACAAAAAGGTCTGTGCCTGAAGATTCTTCGAATGATAGTTTTGTCAGATCCTGGGCAGAATATGCAAGAATGCTTGGCAGGGACGTTGGCCCGGTGAATCGTCTCGGATTTTCTTTCATGCATGATACAGACAGTGTTTCTTTAACGAATCTGCAGTATTTCAGTCGATTCAATGTTAAAAACCATTCGTTTTTTGAAGCGACACTCGAAGATCTGGCTATGAATCGTGAAAACGCAGGCCAGGCAGGTGTGCGTTCGCGACTCTTCAGTATTGCCGGGAACTTTGTGCGTGCAGACAAAAGAATCAGCTGTTCTATGCCGATTTTGTTGAATGGGAATGACAAGCCGCGCTTGTTCGTTCCGGCCGTCAGTTATCGCAGTTACGGGACAAAGCATGAGGTCGCTTTTGAATTCAGTCAGACTCCGGTTCGCGACACGCCAGAGGCTTTGCGCCAGGGGCTTTTTTCGAATAATTTCAATGTCACTTACCGGCAAAAAACCGGCAATACTTCGTGGATACAGGCTAATGCCGGAATCAGGGAAAATTCTGCCGGCTATTCCGGATCTTTTGCAGGGATCACATTGGAAAAAGCCCTTTCTTACGAGCCTTTCAGAAGTATACGTTATTCTTTCAACACTGAAGACAATCAAACAGAAAATTCAGATTTGTTTTATCTTGAAGACTTTATTCAGAGCCATACTCTGGCCTATGCGGGGCAGTCGGATTTTTATCATGCCGGCAGACTGTTGGATTCGATCAACTGGGATATTTTTACCGGTCTGAACAATCGCAACGAAGCTTTTCACGGGGCTTCATTGAGGCTTGAGCGCTCCGCCGGCCGGAAATACTTTGTCAATGCTTTCGCAAATTATTATTCATCACAAAACAACAGATTCGAGCAGGCTGGTGGTTATAAAAACTGGAACTACGGGATTTCTCTGGAAAAGAGAGAATGGTGAAAAATGATCGTTAAAAAGACTTCTCCGCTTTGGCCATATCTAGAGGCTACTTTGGCTCTATTCATTCTTTACCTTATTGACCTTTTCATCACCGAGGGGCATGCTTTTCGAGAACTGTCTTTCAACCCTCTCTGGATAGTCATATTCCTGATTGCCGGGCGATATGGGACTGCCCCGGGTGTTTTTACCGGCTTTCTTTGTGCGTGTTACTATTTTTATTTTGGCATGATTGAAAGCTTTTTTTATGGCGAGTTTAGCCTGACTTTTCAGGATCGAATTCTCATGTTCAGTTTCATTTTTTTTGCGGCTTTGCTCGGGCAGATGTATGATCGCATTCTCAATGCCCACTGGCAGTTAGATGCAGATCATAATGATCTCAAAGATCAGTTCAATAACCTTCTGACCCATCATTGGGCTTTGCAAAAGGCGAATATCGAGCTTGAAAAGAAAATTGTCGGGCGCCAGACAACCATGAAAAGCTTGTATGATATTGCCAGAAATCTTGAAGCGCTCGAAGAAAAAGCTCTTTATCGCGGGGTTGTCGACATTCTGGTGAGGTTTGTCCGGGCGAGCAGGTGCTGCTTTTTCCTAATCGCTGAAAATGGCAAAACGGTTCTAGCTGAAAGTCATGGTTATTCTGAAGCGGAAAAAGAAACTCTGGTCGAAAAAAAGTCGCTGAGTCGGATGTTTCTTGCAGCCATGGTTCACCAATCCGCCATTTCCTTTCGGGGTAATCACGATGAAGAAATCAATCTTGAGCCGGCCCGGCGAAGCCTGATGGCAGTGCCGGTCCGTAACCAGGCTGACAACAAGCTGCTTGGAATTTTAACTATCGATGATGCGCCATTACTTGCATTCAACACAGGTAATCTGCGAATTCTGAACATTGTCGCCGACTGGACTGCCGGAGCATTGATCAATTTGGGTCGTATTGCTGAAATGAAAGAGAAAGAAATTGCCGACGAAGAAACAGGAGTTTACTCTTTTCAGTTTTTCAACACCCGACTTGCTGAAGAAGCCAGCCGTTTCATGCGACACAATACCTATTTCAGCATCGCCGTTTTGAAAATAAACGATTATGAAAAAATTTCCGATGAAAATATGCCAACTCTGCATCAGTCACTCAAGGATGTTTTTTCGCGAAGTATTCGCTTTCATGATTTGATCTGCAGATATAGAGACAAAGATATGTTTGCCATTCTCTTTCCGCTTTCTGATGAGGATGAAGGGCGTTTCAACCTGAAAAGACTGCATAACAACATTTCGATGCTGAATCTAAAGCCCTATGGCAATGATAATTCACTTGCCATTTCCATTTATTATTTGACCGTTCGTGAAAACGAGCCCGAGCCCATGTATCGTCTCAAGCCTGAGCAGGGGGCTGAGATCGTTAAAAAAGCCATTGAAAAGAAAATTGAAAAAAATGAAACATTTATTTAAAATATTGGCTTTTCTGATTGCGGCGCTGGCAAATATCTGTGAGATTATCGCAGTGCAGCAGGTTTTTGAGCCAGAATCAGCATGCTTTGGCCCGGCCTGTGTTGCTCATCTAATTGCAGCCTTGTTGATAACCCTGGCTTTCTTTTTGTATCGCGTTAAACTGGATGATAAACCCGAAGAGAAAAACCTGGGGCAACCAGAACAGGACGAGCCCGATGGTTATAATAATCCCATGGCAATCCCTGCATTTTTTATCTCCTTTTTCATGCCAGTTTTCGGCACCCTTACTGCAAGCATAATGGGTTTCTTGCTCCAGCCGCGAAGGCAAAACGAATCAGAGATTTTTAAAGATTACATCGATTATGTAAAGACGATAAAGGAAGATTGGCCACGGTTCGATAAACTTTCTGAAGATCAGTTGATTCTTAAAATGCTTGAAGTCGAGCCGGTGGTTGACGCAATAAATTCTGCCTCGAAAACCTCGGTCTGGGGATCGATAGATAATCTTAGTCGCCGTGCTGATAGCGGTGCTGTATCGCTTATTCGTGAGACGATCAAAAAAAATGATGCTGAAATTAAATTTCTTGCAAGCATTGGTCTTGAGAAAATGGAAGAAAGCTTTCAGGAACGAATAGCCGATGCCGAACGCAAATTGGAAGGAATTCACACCGTTGAGGCAGCTGTGAGCTATCTACGGGTTTCAATTTCATATTTGAATTCTGGACTTTCTTCAGTTGAATTGAATAAAAGCCTGTTAAAAAAGCTATTCAGCTGTTGTGAGAAGTTTTTGCAAGAAGATAAAGATAATGATGAGCTTAGGTTTTTCAGGGCACAGCTTTTGTTTCTTGATGGGCAAAAAGATGCAAGCCTGACTTTGATCGACGATATGTTGCGCCAGAACACCTACAAAAACGAGATGCTTCTGGATCTGGCAAAAATTGTTTTTGCCTGTGGCAACCTTGAAAAGACTTTGTTCTTGCTTGAAAAAATAGGGAAGATTGACCGATCCAGCTTTGATCTGGCATCAGAGGGAATCGAAATTGAACGGGATGAGTTGTTTGAATTCTGGTTCCCGGAGAAGGTAAGCGATGTTTGAAAAAATGGATTCCAATCTGCCGCAGGTTGACGTAGAGCTCGTTCTAGAGGGGAGTTATCCTTACGTGACCGGCGGTGTTTCTTCATGGACGCAGCGGCTTATCGAAGGTATGCCAGATATAAAATTCGGAGTTGTCCATCTGGCATCTCGTCCGGAAGATGTCGCCACCCTGAAATACCAACTTCCGCAAAACGTACTTTATCTTCATAATATTTTTCTTCACGATCCGGTTTTTCTTGAAGACAAAAATGCCGGAAAAGATTGTGGAACTGACCAGAACAAGTTTTTTCATGGTCTTTATCAGTTGCACATTTGTGCGAGAGATCGAAGGCCATCGGAATTTCGCGCTATTATTGAAAAGCTTTGTTCCGAATGCGCTATTCCGCATATGCGTGAATTCTTCTATAGCGAAAAAGCCTTCGCCTTGCTTTTGTCTCTGTATCAGAAGGAGTTCGAAAACAGTTCTTTTATTGATTTCTTCTGGACCTGGCGCTATATGCACATTCCTCTCTTTCAAATTTTTCAGGCAAGGAAAGGGCCGGCCCGCCTGGTTCATTCTGCCTGCACCGGTTATGCAGGGTTCTATGCCGCAACCAGAAAAATTGCCGAAAATCTTCCATTGATGTTGACCGAGCACGGCATATACACCCGTGAACGGGCAATCGAAATTATAAAATCGGAAGCTATTTACCAGGAAGATGCAGAACAGCATAAAATTGCCAAAGATTTTGGGGTTTTCAAGCGAATCTGGCTTAGTTTTTTTGAAGTGCTTGGGCTATGGACTTACCAGATGAGTGATCGGATCTACACTCTGTATGAGGGCAACCGACAGGCTCAGCTATCTCTGGGAGCCGAATATGACAAAATTGAAATTGTCCCCAACGGGATTGTCCCAGAAAAATTCCTCAACCTCAGGCCTTTACAAATGCCTGATCCTGATGCGATTCAGATTGGTTTTGTCGGTCGTGTCGTTTCAATTAAAGATGTTAAAACCCTTTTGAGGGCTTTTAAAATCGTTCAACTCAGCTCTGAGAAGGCCCAACTGCACCTGGTCGGGCCTCTTGAAGAAGAGCCGGAATACGCAAGTGCGATGCGAAAGCTTGCCAATGAGCTCGGGGTCGAAAAGCTGGTTTTCTTTCATGGAACCCAGGACGTTACAAAGTTTTATCCGCGCCTCGATGTCTGTGTGCTTACTTCCATTTCCGAGGGGCAGCCGTTGATTATGCTGGAGGCAATG
>CAZTHA010000223.1:0-7323 GCA_964613435.1 uncultured bacterium | reverse complement strand
GCTCTAATGACTGTAGACAATGCCCCTTCAGTTATATCACCATTGGCTCCATTGCTGTAACCCGGCACGAAGCTTACAAATTCAGTGCCGCCGCTGTACAGCAAGCTCTCTGCGACCGGCACTGGGCCAAAAGCAGTAACATTAACCGGCACCTCTTTGCCACATTCATCGGCTATTCGCAACTGCTGCTGTGCAGCTGCCAGACTGGTCGGAAAGCCAGCACCACCGATATTGAATTCGACCGGAGCGTTAAATCGTGATTCTATACCTCTCTCTTTAACAGTAATCGGTGCCCGATACCGTCTGATGGCGTTATTACCAAACGGCAGTGAGCTTAACGAAGTGGTCGGTGTTGCAATCATAACTCTTGCAGTTGCACCATTGAAATAGTTTACATCTGCGACATCGACAAGATCACGGTTGAAATCATAAATAAAACCGTTGCTCGAACAGATCGATGTGCCGTAACCATCCAGGTATCCCTGCGTTCCCTGAACTTTAACGGTAACGTAATAGGTGATTCCGGTTTGCAGCGATAAGCCCGCAAAAATGTGTTCTGTTGCATGCCCGACATCGATGAAACCGGTTAGATTAGCTTCGCCTTGAACTGTTGACAAGCCAACAAAAGTTTTAACTATCTCATTCTGATAAATCGGCCATCTGGTTCTAACAAGATTTTCGGTCTTGTAAGTCGGCAAATCAACAGTTGCCCCAGTGAAGGGATAAAATCGGATAACCTCTTCAGACCAGCCTGAGGTGCCGCCCGTATTCTGATCGTTTATTGCGTAATAATAAGTCGTTCCGGGAGTGCCCGTATTATCAGTAAAGGTAACTCCTGTCGTATTGCCGATATTGGCATATGGTCCGCCCCGGGCCGTGCTGCGCCCAATATTGTATTGAATCAGTGTTGTCGCACCGTTGTTGCCACCATCTGACCAGTTCAGCACATTACCGGCAGCAGTGGTGGTCAACCGAACCTGAGTGGGCGGCAAAGACTGCCCCAAGACCATCGCCGGAAGGGACAACAAACAAAACAAGACCACAAAAAATTCTATTTTTTTTGTCAGAAATTCTACCTCAACCGATCCGATTCACTTTAACTTCCCTTATTAATTATAACCCCTGTTTTGAAAAATTGTACACAATATCTTGCTCAAGGAACCGCATTAGCCAAACAAATCGATCCTAAACCAAAGCACCCCTTCCGGGGTTCTAAAAATGTGTAGCAATAATCAGAGTAAAGAATTGGATATTTTGCACGGCAACAATTATCATAAATAGTAAAAAGAATGAAAGGAACTTTTACACCATTCTATGATAGTGCAGAAACAGAGCTTTTCTATCGATTCTTTTTTGTTTGAAGAAAACGGTCAGATTATTCCGGTAAAAATCGGTTATGAAACCTACGGCAAACTTAATTCAGCCAAAGACAACGCGATTCTTATCTGTCACTACTTTACCGGTAACAGTCATGCCGCCGGCAAATACTCCGAAGCCGACCCGGCGCCCGGCTGGTGGGATGCCATTATCGGTCCCGGCAAAGTCATCGATACCGACCACCACTTTGTCATCTGCTGCGATTGTTTGAGCAATATCAATTTCAACAACCCGAACGTAATCACGACCGGCCCAGCCTCTACCGACCCGGTTACGGGCAGACAGTACGGCATGAATTTTCCAATTTTCACCCTCAAAGATGTCGTCAGAACCCAGAAACTTCTGATTGAATCAATGGGAATAAAGCGCCTCAAATACGTTATCGGCCCGTCTATGGGTGGCCTGCAAGCTTTCATGTGGGCACGACATTTCCCTGAAATGGTGGAAAAGCTGATATCGGTAGTCGCTACGCCAATGATGCGCCCGGCCTGCATGATGGTTCCCAACCAGCTGGGCATCGAAGCTATCATGCTCGATCCGAACTGGAACGAAGGCAACTATTACGACGGCAACCCGCCCCACGCCGGTTTGCTGCTCGCCTTCAAGATTCTTTTAACCGCGACCAGAACCGACCACTGGTCATACAGTAATTTTGGCCGCCGGTTTCTCGATCCTGATAAAAGCCCATTCAAAAGCTTTCAGGCAAAATTTCTCGTTGAAGATGAAATAGAAAAAACGGTCATACAGCGCATGCAGTTTTTTGACGCCAATTCATATATCTTCATAGCCAAGGCCAACGCTCTTTTCGACCTTTGTGAAAATGGTGAAACACTTGAAGAGGCTCTGGGAAAAATCAAGACACCGGTTCAGATGATCATTGACCAATCCGATCTGATGTTCACTCCAGAGCAGGCCGAAGAAGCCAGAAGCTTCCTGCCCGATTGTGAACTGGTTTACTATAACAGCCACAATGGGCATTTGTCGTGCCTCTTCGAAACCGACTATTTTGCCCCGGCCATGAAAAAATTCATCTCTTGATAACATAACGGGAAGGATACACTAGCATGAAATCTAAATTAATCAATGTCGAACAGGCGGTGTCGTTGATAAAAGACGGCGATAAAATCGTAGTCGGCGGATTTGTCGGCAGCGGCCACCCCGAAGCCCTCACTTCCGCTCTGGAACAAAGGTTTGTCGCAGAACAACACCCCCGTGACCTTGAGCTCTATTTTGTCGCCGGCCAGGGTGATAGCGCTGATCGCGGTCTGAACCATTTTGGTCACGAAGGCATGGTTAAAAAGGCAGTTGGTGGGCATTGGGGCCTTGCGCCCAAACTTGGCAAACTTGCCCTTGAAAATAAAATTCTCGCCTACAATCTTCCTCAGGGCGTTATTTCCCACATGTTTCGCGACATTGCCGCCGGGAAACCGGGCACTATAACCCATGTCGGCCTGCAGACCTACGTTGACCCGCGATTAGAGGGTGGCAAAGTCAATGAAAAAACTTCAGAAGACATTGTTGAAGTTGTCAATTTCGACAATCAGGACTATCTGCGCTACAAGCATTTTGACATCGATGTTTGCCTGATTCGTGGCACAACCGCAGACGAATTCGGTAACATCAGCATGGAACAGGAAGTTGCCCCACTTGACGCCCTTTCGCAGGCAATGGCCACCAAAAAGCGCGGCGGCATCGTCATTTGTCAGGTAATGCGTCTGGCAAAAGGCGGTGGCATAAACCAGCTGTTTGTCCAGATTCCAGGCATACTCGTCGATTACATCGTCTTGATCGATACGGTCAAAACCCCGCAATTGCACATGCAAACATTTCTTGAACAGTATAATCCGTATTATTCCGGACAGGTTGCTTTTCCGGAAAACTCTCTTTTCAAACCCATGAAAATGAGTATTCGAAAAATCATCGCCCGGCGTGGCCTGATGGAATTGTTGCCGCTCGGCGAGTGCGTAGTAAACCTTGGCATCGGAATGCCTGAGGGCGTGGCCAATGTCGCCAAGGAAGAGGATGTGCGCGACCGCATGACCTTGACCGTTGAATCTGGCCCGATTGGCGGGTTACCTGCTTCAGGACTGTCGTTTGGCGCTTCATACAGCCCGGCATGCGTTGTTCCTCAGCCTTCACAATTCGATTTTTACGATGGCGGTGGTCTTGACATAGCTTTTCTCGGCGCTGGCGAGATCGACGCCGAAGGCAATGTCAACGTCAGCAAGTTTGGCCCGAAATTTGCCGGCTGTGGCGGTTTTATCAACATCACCCAGAATGCCCGCAAAGTTGTTTTCTGCACGACGTTTACTGCCGGCGGCATAGATGTTTCTGCCGAAGAAGGGCGTTTGAAAGTCGTTAAAGAAGGCAAAGCCAAGAAATTCGTGAACAAGGTCGAACAGATCACCTTCAGCGGGAAATACGCCCGGCAGAAAGGAACCGAAGTTTACTACGTTTCGGAACGATGCGTTTTCAAACTTGGCGAAACAGGCCTTCATCTGATAGAAATTGCACCGGGCATCGATCTTCAGAAGGACATTCTCGATCTGATGGAATTCAAACCAATAATTGAAACTCAGCCTAAATTGATGAATCCGCGTATTTTCATGGACAAACCCATGGAAGTGAAACAATAATAGCCATGCCGATCAATTCACCCGAAAACAACTTTATCCTCGCCCGCAGTCAGGAGCACAAACTGATTCTCGAAACTCTTGGTGAAATGGAAGGCTGCCTGAAATATTCGACCGCAGAAGAGCTGGTTGACAAGCTGAAAGAACTAATCGACAGATTCAGCGAAAACATCTCCAGGCATCAGGTTCTTGAAGAAAGGGTCATTTTTGCGGCGGCTTTAAAAGTGATGCCGACCGACAAGGTTGTTGAAATTACCACCCAACTGATTAAGGAACACGGCATTTTTGAAGCGGCGATTGCGTCGGTCAGAAATCTGCTTTTTGCCAATTGTGAAAGTGCAAGCATAAAAAGAATAATTGAAAAGGAGCTGCAGGCTACTATCAATCAGGTAAAAAAGCACTCGCTGCTTGAAGTAAAGACCCTGTTCCCAATGCTCAGCGCCAATCCTCAATGCAAGACAGCCATTGACAGTCTTGCCACAAAAATACAGATTTAAATCAGGAGGATAAAAAATGCGTACCAAATTATTTCTGCTTTTTATACTGTTCTGGCAAATGATATCTGGCCTGCCTGCAATGGCCCAGTCTGAACCGGATGTCTGCCTGGTGATAGGTCAGGACGCCGACCCGGTTGCCGGAAGAACGCATTTTAAAAATGCCCTGGAGCAATGGATCAGAGGCCAGAAAAACGAGGCGGTTGAAAACTACGAGAAGGCCATAATCGCCGATCACAGTATCTTGCGCCATGAAGACCACGGTCTGGCCATGGCCCTGCTTGAAAAATACCGTAGTCCTGAAGTCGAACAGACTCCGGCACTTCTTTGCAAACGCGGCTTTCTCGAAAACATCCTTATCGGCAATCTGGAAGATTCGATAAAGCTCTACCAAAAAGCTGCCGCAGAGGCAAAAGAAAAAGAAACGGCCCAGCTGGCTCTCGATGAAGCACAAAGACTGCAGGCACAGCTTTCCTACTTGCGCGAATGGCAAGAATCGGTGCGCAAAGCCAATGCCATCGCCCGCCGGCAAGACCTTGAAGATTACCTGTCCCGGGAAAAAATTGAAGATATTCAGGATCAGGTTGAAGACAACAACGACGAGCTCGAAGAACTTCGCGAAAGACTCGCTTACCTGCAGCAACAGGAAAAAGAGGCGGCAGAGCAAATGTACTCTTCAGTTCAGACTGCTGCCCGCTACCGACGCCGCTACTACTACCCGGGCTCTTACCGTTCTTCAGCTCCGGATCCGGACCAGAACAATCTCCCGCCCGGCAATTGGGGATCTGACAACGTTGATAACAACAATCAGGTGGCTAATCCTTATTCAAGTCAAACCAGCAGCGGCGCATCCGGCAAGACTGCCCTTTACCGATATTACGTTCATCGTGGCGCGGCAAGAAGAAGCCAGGATCAGCTCAGTCAAATAAGGGCCGAAATTTCCGGAGTTTTTCGCCAGATCGCTCAGCTCGAAAAAGCGAACAAGGAAGCTCGAAAAGAGTTAAGCAACGAGGTCGTTAAATAAATATCAGCCTTAATCCTCATCGACTTCAATAATATCGGGGCCAACCTCAGGCGGGTTGTCTCCGATATATTTTTCCGGGTCACCCGGTAAAACCCAGTTTGCAATAATTGCCGTAAGTCCTCCGGCAATGATACCTGAATTCATCAACCCCTGCAGCCACAAAGGCAGAGCTTTTACCACCAGTGGCTCAAAAGAAACCGCCAGGCCTGTTCCAAGAGAAATGGCCAGAACGAGAAGGCCCCGCCGATCCAGGTGTTGCGAAGCAATGATTCTGATACCCGAAGAAGCTACGGTGCCAAACATCAACAAGGTTGCCCCGCCAAGAACCGGTGCCGGCATGACCGCCGCAAGGCCGGCCAATAGTGGCGAAATGCCAAGAACAACCAGAATTCCGGCAACAAAATAACCTACGTAGCGGCTGGCCACTCCGGTAAGCTGGATTATTCCGTTATTCTGGCTGAAAGTAGTGTTCGGAAATGTGTTGAACACGGCAGCCAGCATTGAATTGAAGCCATCACCCAAAACCCCGCCGGAGATTCTTTCTACATATTTTTCGCCTTCGATGGGCTCGCCAGAAACCATCGAGGTTGCAGTGATATCGCCAATGGTTTCTACCAGAGTTACCAGATAAAGTATGCCAATCCCCAGAAAAGCCTTGTAATCGAAAGAAAATCCATATTTGAAGGGGACCGGCGCCGACAGATAATCCAGCCGGGAAAGAGATGAAAAATCAACTCTTCCGATAAATGCCGAAACGACATAGCCGAAAGCAAGCCCCACAAAAATCGAGCTCATTCTCAACCATTTATTACGCGAAACGTTCAGGGCCATAATGACCAGGATTACAGCAAAAGCCAGCAACAGATTTTTCTGGATAACCTCCGGGCCAACTGAACCAGCTGCAAATTGTGCCAATAAAGCAGGTCCGCCGGCGCAACTCTTGATCGATGATTCGATGAGAGTGGTGCCGATTAGAGTTACAACAATACCGCTCACCAAAGGGGTGATCAACAATCGCAAAGGCCTGATAAAGCGACTGCAGACCATTTCAATGAAAGAGCCGACGAAACACAGACCGAAAAGCAGGGCAAAGGTCGCGGCGATGCTGTTTCCCGAAGCAATGTGACTTTTGCCAACTCCGATCAAAACGCCGATAAAGGCGAAGCTGGTTCCCTGAATGCTCAATAAACCGGAACCTACCGGACCTATCTTTTTTATCTGGATAAAGGTAGCAATACCTGAAATCAGCAGCGACATGCTGACAATATAAGTGGTGTCCTCGACAGTGGCGCCAATGGCCGAACAAACAATCAGGGCGGGAGTCATGATCGAAACGACAATCGCCATCAGGTGCTGCAAAGCAGCAAAAAGGGCTTCGCCAATCGGTGGCCGTTGTTCAAGTGAATAAATAAGCTCGGCTTTTGCTTGAATCTGTTGATTTTCCTGGTTTTTCAAAGTCATCTACTTCCTGGATAGTTTTCAGGAAATGATAACAGAATGAAAGTCAATTGCCAAACAGATCTTGGTAATCGATTATTGCCGCTTCGATAACTTTCCTGGCGTGATCCTTGCCGTAAGCGCGATCGATGTTGATTTCAACCTCATGACCAGGAACGAGCTTGTAGGTTTTGAAATAATGATAAATACGGTCGACGAGGACACTGGGTAATTCACTGATATCTTGGATATCTGCCCACATATTGTCGGTTTCAAGAACGGCGATTATTTTGTCATCAGCTTCGCCATGATCAATCATCGGCAACCCACCAAGAACACGGGTATTCAGGATAACTTC
>CAZTHA010000222.1:0-7355 GCA_964613435.1 uncultured bacterium | reverse complement strand
CTGCGATCAGTTTTTACGTTTTCTTGGCTTAACCTCATGCTTCTATGTTCTTATTGACATCAAAGGAGATTTGATCGATCGTTCGGTCAAAGGCTCCGATGCTTACAGAATTGCAGAGATGACTCTTCTGCCAGATTGGCTGGTAGGCGGCATCTGGTTGCTTATCGCAATATTCATTACCTGGAAAGTTCTTGAATATTGCTTTCAAGAATAATAAATCACAATACCGAGGATAAAATATGAATCTGAGTTACGAACAGTTGGTGCTTCTCAAAGAACTGAACGCTGACCTGGACAATTTGGTAGAAAGCCTGCAGATAAGTCATGCCGACCTCGCAACGGCTATTTTCCGCATTTATGAATTCTTAAGTCAACGCATCGATGCGGAAGTTGTTTATGTGGAAACTCAGGATGAGAACCTCAACAACCGAGTTTTCTGCTACGGCAAGGCCGATGAAAATATTAAAAGAACGACTCCTCAGTTAATCAAGGTCGAGAAGGCGATAAATTTTGCGACCCCCGGGCAAAACTGGTTTGCCCAGCCGCTGGAAATGGCCGGCGAAAAGATCGGCACAATTGCTCTGGCCTTTGCCCCGGAAAAAGTTCCCGAGAAGCTTATTGCCGGCGAAATTCTTGATTGCGTCAGCGAAGAACTCGACAATTTCTTTTTCGGAATTTATTCGAATCGTTTGAAACACAGCATTATCATGGGCCTGCAATCTGCCCTTAAGAATCACTCGATTATCGACTCAATCGACGGCGCAGCCTATGTGTTGAAAAAAGAGGTCCCGTTCGAAAAAATGATCATTCTTTACACCGACCGTGAATTGACCGGCGAAGAGAACTACAATTATCTGGTCTATCATGGTAGCGAAAGAATCAATGATTCATTTGAACTTCCCCTTGAAGAACTCGACAAATTTTTAAAAACAAAATCCAACCCCCTTTCAGCCAACCCCGATGAGCTTAAAATCATTCTTGGCACTGGAAATCTCACCGTCTCCTACCTTCTTGACGGGTTGATAGAAGAGGAATTGATCGGCAAGGTGATTTTCGTTCCCGAAGAGGGTGCTGAATTCTCGATATTCTGTCGCGAAATTATTCAGGTCTTCACTGAAGCGCTCAGGCAGCGCCTGGTCGATTTCAATCGCGAGCGCAACAATCTGCGCAAATTCTTTGCCGACAAGGTAATCAACAAGCTAACCTCAGAAATTCACTACGATTCGCTTTACCTGAAGCCACGTGACGAAGAGATCGGCATCATTTTTGCTGATATTTCCGGCTTTACCAAAATCAGCGAACAGGTTCTCAAAACGCCTGAACGCATAACCCAACTGGTCGACCATTGGTCGAACCTGGTGCTTGAACATGCCTTTCCGCTGGGCGCATGTCTCGACAAACTCGTTGGCGACTGCATCATTTTTCTCTTCGGGCCACCTTTCTACGACCAATCGCCGGAAGAAATAGTAAAAAACACGATCGCCGCCGCCGAAATGATCGTCGAAAGAACCAAAGAATTCTTCCAATTGCCCGAGAATGAAGAAATTCGCCAACACCCTGATTTCGAAAAATTCGGGGTAGCCATTGGCGTAAATTTCTGTCCGGCAGTAGTGGGCCTGATCGGCCCCAATGAAGATCTGACTGCTTTCAGTTCCGGAATGAACATTACCGCCAGACTTCAGGGACTGGCCCATGCCGATGAAATACTGGTAACCGAAAGAGTTCATGAAATTGCCACAAAGATCGGCAAATGGAAATTTGCCGACGCCAAATCAGCACCAGTCAAAAATGTCGCCAAACCACTGGTTTATTACAAACTTGAAGGACAAAATGCTTGATTGAAAAAGGCGACTGGGTCGTTTACATTCTTCGCTGCATCGACGACACTCTGTATACGGGCATTACCAATGATTTGCAGCATCGCATCGAAGCCCACAACTCCGGCACCGGGGCCAAATACACCCGGGGCCGGGGACCGGTGCGGCTTATTTTCGCCGAAAAGGCCATTGACAAAGCTGACGCCAGCCGTAAAGAGTATCAGATAAAAAAATTAAGTCGCGGTGAAAAGCTTTTAATGGCCAAATCTTTCATCAATCACGGTTTTTAATTTGCCAGTGCGCTCGTTTCGCTTGATTTCGTTAGGCTTGAACCATTCTATTTCAATGTTCATCCAGCCTTCGTGCAATGATTCGGCGATTTTATAAGAACCATTTTTCAGCGAATCGACCACTTGTGAATCGGGCAGCCGTTCCTCAGCTTCCAGCCTTAAAACCAGCAGATCTTTGCCGGCAGAAGTGCGGGCGACCATTTGAAAGCTTTGACTTACCGGAAGTTGCCCTAGTCCAGCAGAAATATCAACCGGCATGAGATTTATACCGCCAACGACAAGCAAGTCATCACATCGACCCAGGAGCTCAAAAGAAAGGCCACTGAAACCACAGGGGCAATTATCCACCTTAACCCAGCGACCAAGGTCTCCGGTTCGATATCGCACCACGGGCATCAGAACCCTGTCGAGGTTCGTCGCGATGATTTCACCAGGCTGGTCATCAATTACCGGTTTAAGCGTTGCCGGATCCAGGATTTCGGCATAACAATACTGTTCAAGAACATGGTGAACCGATCCTTCAAGGTGATCACACTGCCAGCCGATCGGCCCGGTATCAACACAGGCATAACCCGCCGAGCGAATCGATCTTGCACCAACAGCCTTTTGCAAAAATTCGCAGGTTTGCGGACGCAAGTGCTCGCCACCGTAAAGAATTTTCTCTATGCGCAGGTCAAGGCCACGTCGGCGAATTTCTTCGGCAAGCTTGATAATTATCGATGGCAAACCGACCAGAGCATTAACCTTGAATAACTGCAAATACTTGAGCATGTTTTCCATGTCTGAGGCCCCACCGACCGGAAGGTGAAGACAGCCAAGGTTTTCCAGAGCGCGACCGGCAACGTTGAAACTGGTCCAGAGATTGCCGGCAATAAAAAGATTGGCAACTCGATCATTTTCATTCAGACCGGCATTTCGATAGATTTCGGTCAGAACATCGGTGACATAACGATATTCAGCGTTGGAATACAGCGTAAACTTAGGGCTGCCGGTCGTTCCACCCGAGGCATAGACATAGGCATCGGTCATGGGTGCAGTGAGAATGTCATTTGATTCCGGGGGCGAATTACGATAGAAAGTATCACGGTCGAGCAGCGGCAAACGCTCGAAATTCTCGAAGTTGGCACCGCCGGCACGCTCTATTATACGTCGATAGTATGGGGAATCGATTATTCGTGCCAGCAGACGCTCGACGCGACCCACCGCACCGGGCTTGTATTCCCGATCAACCCAATCGACAAGCTGCCTGAGGAGGAAACCGCCTTCGTGAGGGGCTCCGTCGTGGCCTTCGCTCATGCCACCAATGTCGGTAATTCTTTTCGTTCCGGCGTTTAGCAAAGCTACCTGGCACTCTTCGGCCATTTCGGCATCCAGGCAAAGACCAACCGTCTGCAGCCAGTTTTTCATCGGTTCTATCTGCAAAATTATTTCGGCAAAAGAATTTACTCGTTTGAAAAACAGGGTACGGTTCAGACATGAAATTTTAAATTCAGGACTCTTTTCGTAAATCAGCGTAAAATCGAAATTCTCCGGGCAAAGCAATCGAGCCTCATTCCGAGCCTGGGCCATTCTGGCAAGCTCGCGCACCTTTCTGATCTCGACCTTTTCATCGAAAGAAAGACGGCCAACCGGAAGAGTGCGCTGCAAATCGAGCAATTCATCATAAAGCTGTTCCATCAGAACATGGACCGAACGCTCGTTATTGCCAACGACATATACGACATGGGGCGAAGAGCAGGCTTGTTGATCCCAGCGACAAAGATCGAGGGCCAAACCTCTCACCAGATCGGGAGCGACGCCGTTGCCAATTCGCTTTGCAGAAACTACGGCAAACGAATATTTCGGTCCATTCTCAATTAACCGGGTGTTTGGTCCCAGCCGGCGTTTAATCGAAGCAAGAGCATCGCCGCCACCCCAGAAAACTACAGTCAAACGGGCTTGAAGTAAAATATTTTCAATTTCTTCATCGCCACCCTTCCAGAGCAAGGCAGCCTGGTGTGGCCAAACTATTCCCTGAGGATCGTTCTCCTTGATACTTTCAAGAAACAGGAGCGGAAAAACCGGATCAACCCTGGACATTTTGAGAATATTGGCATTTTTGGTGATAATGCCTGACACCAGGCTATCAACCGCACCAACGAAAACGTTGCCGGCGGTAAGATGCAGAAGAATTCCGTGTGGAATGGCGCGCAGATCATAGGCATATTCGGGGCGATCGACCCAACGATCAAGCAGGCGCAGATGCCCCAGCTCGCCTTTCAGTCTTTTTTCAAGATTTTCTCGGCGACAGATGGCAGCGATAACCGAAAAACCTTCCTGAACCATTTCATGGCTGAAGCTGGTGAGTTCCGGAAGAATTCGGGCCGCTTTACGACGCAAATGATATTCGGGATTCTGCCAACATTCGGCAACGTCGTTTAGAACATCGAGAACACATTCTATGTCAGGCTGAACGGCAGCCTGAGCCTGGTCTTCAGCTTCTGAAAGCATTTCAACAATCAGATCCGGGGTCAGCTTTTCAACTTCCCGACCAAAAATATTTGATTTTATACGACTGCTTGAATTTTTCATTTGAGCAACTCCAGTGCGGTAATGGCACAACCCTTGTGTTTGGCCAGTCCGGCCCGCCCCACCACTCTAAAAGTGTGGCCCGGCCGCCCGCATGGACAGTTGTCTTCAACTATGCCAATATCGGTTGCCAGTAATGAAATCGACGGATAACTCGACAAGTAAGGGGTCATGAGGTGCAGTAGACCGGGCTTACCCAGCCCAAGGTCCTGCAAAGTTTCAGGATCGACAACCCTCACCCTGGCATAAATCGGAATGTGTAATCGTCCATGCTCGCAGTCGACATAGGGAATACCATGCTCGACCATACCAAAAAGATCGCGGATGTTTTGTCCAGGCATACCCAGCACCCGTTCAACCCGCTCTTTAAATATTTCTTTGGTCACTTCCTGGTCTTTGTGCATTTTCCAGCCGCCGCCGGTTATAATATACGAGTCTTTGCCGAGCTGCAGCTTCAAACCCTTTTCTTCAAGCCGATTGCAAACTTGCCACAAATAGGCCGGAAAACCAAGAATCCTCACCGGCTCGGGCCGACGGTCAAATTCGATGAGCTTCCTGACCGTCGCGTCAAGATCGAACTCAAAATCGCCAATGCCCTCATTCCAGCGAATGGCGTAAAAAACAGCCCGACGGCCAGTTAATCCTGTCAACATTTTGTCGGAAAATGCCGTTCCGACACTGCCTGCTTTTCGCGGATCGTAGGTGAAACAGAGATAGTTCACCTTCTGCCGCTGGTCAACCAGGCCCAACGAGGCAAATATGTTTGAAACAATTTTTTGAATTCTTTTATAAGACCTATTGTCGAGAACGATTGCACTCTTGCGGCCACCGGTCCCTGAAGAGGTCAGTTCAATTTTAACCTGCTCTTCCGGCACCGAAATCAGCCGGAATTCCTTGAAAATAGTTACCAGCAAGGGCGGAATCTCTTCAGGTGCGACATTTTCAATTGATTCCGGAAGCCCGGATTCACGCATGAACGACCGGAAATCAGGGCATTTTCGCAAATGCCATTGCAGCGCCTCGCGCATCGCCTCTTCAAAAAGAAGCCGGTTGGTTTGATTGTGTGCAAAAGCCTGGCCGCAGTCAAAAAGCTCGCCAGTCTTAATGAAAGGTTTTCCCTCAGCCAATACGCCACTCCTCGTCAAAATCAGGTTGGCACCTGACCAGAAGATCATACCAACACTTCATGAAAGCATCGAGAAATTTCCGGTTGGTGTCGACAAGATGCATATCCATAAAATCAAGTTTTTCAAATGACCGTGAAAAAATGAAAAAATCTTCGCGAAGTCCATCATCACTCATTTTCATCAAAGGGAAATAGGCACAGGGCAAAAAACGCGCATCGAGGGCAAGCCGCTGCATTTCCGGCTTAAAAGCATTTACCAGCATTTCAATGTAACGCATTCCTGATTTTGCCGCCTCTTCGCAAAACCACATTAAAGTTCGACGCAAATCATCACCAGAAAAGCGATAGCCGACAATAACCCCATTTCCATCGAGACTGTTGAAATTGACAAAAATATCGGCGCTACCATCTTTTGCGGTAAACAAAAGATTTGGTTCGGTAAATGGAAAAAAGACCTTCTGCATCAAATCTTTGTCCTGATAATAATCGAACTTTTCGCGAATCTCCTGCAGGTTTTCATGCAATTCAAATTCAATTGCTTTGCCCATCTTGCGGGGATCCTGGGCTTCTATAACCACTTCTTCCGGTTCATCCTGCAAATTCAGCTCATCTTTAACGATTTTGAAGAAGTCGACGACTTCGGGAATCAGTTTCGGGGCGGTTCTTCTGAACCCAAGACTTTGCTGACGGAAATAAATTTCAAGTCCGTGAGTTTCAAATGATTCAACCTTGCGCACATTGGGAAATATGCCCATTGGCAAAAAGCCCAGATGTTCGAGAACAACCTGCGGAGCGAAGCTTACCGTACGCGTTGTGGCATAAATGACATCACAGGTTCGGGTTTTTTCGGTCAGCATTTTCAAACCATGCTTAACCATTGTCCGCATCACATCCTGGCCGCGAAATTCGCCAAGAACAGCTGCTGCATAGGACTTGCCTATCTTGTTAACCGGGTCAATCGTAAAAATTACAGATCCGACCAATCTCTCTTCAATATGAGCCAGGGTCCAGAAATAGTTCGGATCCTCAACTTTTTTGGCGATGATCTCAGGCTGCGCAACTTCCGGAAGAGTGTATTTGCCTTTGTAGACCTTTATGTAGAGATCGACTATCGCATCGATATCTTTGGTGGTCGCAGGCTGAAAAACGACCTCTCTTTTGTCCTGTAGGACCAGGCGCATGAGCCATCCCCCTTTGCGGCAGCTTCAATACTGACAATATACCTGCATGGTCAGTATACTCACAGAAGAGGGACAAGTCAAGAAGACCACGCCGATCGAATAAATGTAGTCTCACTCGGAAAGATTTTCGACGAACCCCTCGAGTTTCCATTCGCCTTCTATTTCGACAATGGTACTGAAACGACTGCCAGGAATCTCGCGAATGGTTTCTTTATAACGTGCCCGACACACAACAGTTTTTTTCTGAATTGCCCCACTCTTTTCCTGCCAATGACCGGTAGATTCTATTTCCAGCTCGCTTGTGCCGAGAGTTTTGACTTTGACCTCAGACCAGGCAACCGCTTTTGCGAAATAATGTTTCGATGTTTTAAAC
>CAZTHA010000221.1:2497-7381 GCA_964613435.1 uncultured bacterium | reverse complement strand
ACGTTTTGCCATCTTTGCGACTTTCTTCAGACATGACCGTGCGCTTTTGGGCGCACTTTATCATGATCGAGCTCGGTTTTATCCGTCAGGAAGAGCTTCTATCCATCCTTGAAAGTCGCGAAAACGACGAAATTAGAAAAATCGCCCTCGAGTCGCTGGCTAAAAAACCTGATCGCAGAGTTGTAATTGCTTTGCTCAACCGTATTTCCGATCCGAGCTGGATCGTGCGCAAACAGGCCAAGCGGGCCTTGATTGAGCAGGGCGACAGCATTTACCAGATCATTCAGGAATACTTTCAGAGTTGCTCGAGTCAGCAGAAGTATGAATGTATCAAGATTATCCCGTTGATTCTTCGCGAAAAGGCTTTTACCCTTTTTCAGCGCATGCTTGAGGCCGACAAGAGCGACGCTTTGAAGCCATATATCTGTGCCGGTCTTGGCGAAATTCGAACCGAAGCGTCGATGAAAACTCTTTTTTCGTTGCTTGATGATGATTCGGTTCTGGTGCGGCAGGAAACGATCAAGTCGCTCGCCAACTGGGGAAAAGATATAGTTAACGCTCTGCTGGCAATTTTCCCTGCCGCCAAACGTGAAACCAAGCTTAGCATTATGAACCTGCTTGGTCGTGTTCTTGGACTCGATCTAATCGATTTTTTCAAAGACCGTTTCGGACCACCGACCCAGGAATCGAAATATTTCCTGCTTACTGCCCTTGGTGAAATCCGTGATCCCAATGTAGTTGCCCATCTTATTCCTTATCTTAAAGATGAATCGATCTTCATTCAGGATTACACGGTTCGCATTCTTTCACAGTTGGGCGTTCACGCGGTTGACCCCCTTCTGGCCTGTCTAGATACAGAAGATGAAGAACTGATCATTCAGGTTCTCAAGGTTATTGGCGTTATCGGATCGAAAGAAGCTTTAAGGCCATTGCTTTTTCTAATCGACAACTCAAAAAAGACGTTGGTGAGAACCTGCGCCATCGAAGCAATATCAAAACTGCAGAAATTTGAGTTGATTGCCGGTTTGCTTCTTTTGAAGCTCGACGATAAGGATCTTTCGATTCGCCACACCATTGTGGAAAACTTGTCAAAACAGCCAAAGAAGGCGTTTTTGAAAGAGCTGGTCGCAGCAACTCTTGACAAGAGTGCAGATGTGGCCTGGTGGTCACGCGAAATCCTTAAAAGAAGAGACTACGTTGGTATTCCTTCTTTTCTGAACCTTTATGAAAGCGCCACCGACGTCGAAAAAGATCGCATCATTTCTTTGGTTTCCAAGCTTTCAGAAGACCAGCTCGATGCGGTCATGTCCAACGAAAAGATCACTTTCGATTCGCTTAAACCTGAAAACGTCGAGACCAGGGTTTTGCGCCGAAAATTCAACAAAGAGAATATCACCGATCTTAAAGAGCTTCTTTATTATTTGCACGAAGAAGGTGGCTCCGACTTACATATTTCGATTGGCCTGCCGCCGAGCATCCGTATCCACGGCGAGCTTATCCGAACGACTTTCGAAACGATAACCCCCGAAAAAAGCCGATTTCTGCTGTTTTCCATCATGAACGATGCCCAGAAAAAAGAGTTCAACGAACGCATGGAACTCGATTTTTCTTACGAAATATCTGACTGCGCAAGATTCCGCGTTAACGTTTTTCAGCAGAAAAATGGTATGGCCGGTGTTTTCCGTATCATTCCCAATACGGTTCCGTCATTTGACGAGTTGTCCATTGACCGAAGCATCATGGACAAGATCTGTAACCATAAATCAGGGCTGATACTGGTTACCGGTGCCACCGGTTCGGGTAAATCGACGACTCTGGCAGCAATGATCGACCTGGTCAATCGTACCCGCTACGACCATATCATTACCATTGAAGACCCGATCGAATTCGTTCATCCGCATAAACGCAGCGTAATTACTCAAAGAGAATTGGGTACCAATATCCTTTCGTTTGCCAATGCCCTGAAAAGTGCGCTGCGTGAAGATCCTGATGTCATTCTCGTCGGTGAAATGCGTGACCTCGATACGATGAGCCTGGCTATCGCAGCTTCTGAAACCGGTCATCTGGTCTTCTCGACCCTGCATACCATCAACGCCTACGAATCAATTCATCGTATCGTCGGTAGTTTCCCCGGTGATGTTCAGCAATCGATCCGAATGCAGCTGGCGGGCACATTGCGCGGAATCGTCTCTCAGCGCCTGATCCCGGCATATTTGTCCTCGGGCCGCGTCCTTGCCTACGAAGTCCTGGTCGGATCGACACCGGTAAGACGTTGTATCAAGGAAGACAAAACCGATCAGCTTGTTTCGATAATGCAGACCAGTCGCCAGGATGGCATGATTACCATGGATCAATGTCTGGAAGATCTGGTCGTTACCAAGCGCATTACCTACGAAGACGGCTTCAAAAATGCTGAAGACAAAAAGGATTTCCAGAAACGGCTTGAGTTGAGACTTGGCAAAGAATTTACCCGCTCGGCCGGAATTCCCGATTTGTCTGCTGGCGACAAATCTCAGCAGCCGCCGGGGGTTGGAAAGCCGGTAATCAGCGACAAGCCTCAGGTAAAGGGCCGGGTTTGATTCAGGGCATCCACTTAACCCTGAAAGCTTTCACCGGGTGGTCAATGCCCTTGAGCATATGCTCACCATAGGGCTCGATCTCAAAAACGTTGCGATCGATTCTTTGCAGGGTATTCTCGGAAATAATTATTTCATAAGCATCGCCAATACCTTCAAGGCGTGAAGCAAGGTTTACCGAGTCGCCAAGCACGTCGTTTTCGGTGCGGATAACCGAGCCGCTGTTGATTGCGATGCGGATAGCCAGTCGTCGCTCTTCGGGCACATTTTTGTTGAAAGAATTGAGCTGGCGTTGAATTTCAATTGCTGAAAGAATGGCATTACTGTGATTTTCAAAAACAACAAGAAATGCATCGCCGATTTTTTTCAGCGCTTCGCCGCCGTATTTTTCAAATACTGGTTTGAGAATTTCATCGTGTTGTTTGAGCATCGACATAACTTCTGAAAGTGAAGCCTTGGAGCTGAAAGCGGTATAACCCTTGACGTCGGTGAACATAATTGCCAGATCGAGGGTGTGCGATGATTTGATGATTTCATCGTATTTTTCAAGTTCTTCGAGAGCTGCTTTTCGTCGTTCAAGCACTTCGTCAAGGTGAGTGTCTGAAAGAACGACTTTTGCCTCACCCTTCGGCCTGAGTATATCTGGGTTTACAGTGCCGCCGACGCTTTCGATAAGGTCGACGAGAGCTTTGCGGTCGATTTCGTTTTCAAGCTCCTCGATGTATTCGACGAGTGGGTCATTTATTATCAGGCCCAGGCTGAGCAGAAAGTCGGTGACTGCACCTTTCAGCCTGAAATCTTCGTGGAAGAAGTAACGGGCGAGAGTTTTTACGGCCCGCTTGAGAACTTCGGGTTCTTCATCGGGGAGCAGCGTTTCCATGATGGCAAAGGCAATTTTGCGGTCGTCGATGCTGTCGAGGGCGATGATACAGCAGAGGCGATAGGCCATGCTCGGCGAAGTCAGACCCTGAACCAGTCCTTCCGGATTGCGGCGGTAAACGTAGCCGAGTATTGCTCCGACCCTGTCGACATCTTCGAGGGTTATGACCTCTGATCGTTTTTTCAGCATTCGATCGAGCATCTGCAGGTATTCCGGGTTTCCAGTCTTTGCGGTTTCCAGCATCAGGGACAGCATCATGCCCGGCTCGCAGCCCCCAAGAAATTCTTCGAGAGCAGAAACGGTCGAAGGGTAGGGAAATCTGCTGATTACACGCACCACGGCCTGAAGATTCTTGGTGGTTTTTTCGACCGACAACTGACGGGCAATGACTTTCATGTCGTTTTCAGTCAGACCTTCCCAGGAAGAGATGGCTGCCGTGACATAATAACGAACCCGTTCGCTCGAATGGCTCAGGCCGAGAAAAACGCTGCGGCGCAACGAGCTGGCATATACCTTCTGCAACAGGTGTGAAAGCCATTTGACCACATTTTCATCGGGGTGGGTCAGCAGGTTGAGAATGGTCGTGACCACGTCTTTGGAAGTGATTTCGGGGATATCTTCAAAAACGCCTTGAATTCGATAATCATCGCTTGTTTCAAGAAACTTTAGAACGGCAGGGACCGCGTCGGCGTGGTTCATTGACAGGAGTGCCGAAACAATGTGCGGCATCAGCCCCGGCTCATTGCCGTCTTCCAGAATGCGTCGCAGGGTGACTACCGCTCTGGGGCCGATCATCAGCAGGGCCTTGCGTGACCAGAACTGAACATCTTCAGAACTTGAATTAAGGGCTTTGACGATAGCTGGAACCGAGGCTTCACCAAAATTAACCAGACAATTGGCAGCGGCGTTGCGAACTGGCCAGCTTGGATCGCCAAGCAGCGAGATCAGAACATCGATAAGTTTTCCGTCGGGTGAAATTTTCTGCAGGACACCCAGCAAGAACAGGCGTTCCTGTTTGTTGCCCTGTTCAAGAATTTTGATGATCGGATTGAGGGCTATGCCGCCGATCGACCCGATAATCTTGATGATCTGAAAGCGCAGGTTTTCGTCCTGGGTGTTCAAATGCTGTAGGAGCAGATCGATATTCAGGCCGGGTTTGTGGGCAAGACATTCTGCCGCATAATCTGAAACGACGCGGTCGTTTTCCGCCAGGCTTTTGAGAAGCTCATTGGTTGCCTCATCGCCTTTCAGTTTGGCGAGATGCTCGACGGCAAGAAGTTTCATTTCGTGGTCATTGGCTCTGAGCAGTCGCTGAAGCAGCGGCAGCGATTTCTCGGAGAGCATGTCGACAAGAATTGAAATTATTTTCTGGCGAATTAGAGAATCAGAACGGCTGAAGGCCGCGGTAAGTTTGTCGAAAACTCTTGA
>CAZTHA010000221.1:0-2397 GCA_964613435.1 uncultured bacterium | reverse complement strand
GAATTAGAGAATCAGAACGGCTGAAGGCCGCGGTAAGTTTGTCGAAAACTCTTGATCCAAGCTTGACTAGCTGTTCTCCGGCAGCTTTGCGAATTGCCCACGAAGAATCGGCAAGCGAAGCGATGATCATATCGACGGCCGTTGGCGTGCCTAGTTCGCCCAGGGCAGAGATAATGGCATAGCGCATTTGAAAATTGCCATTTTGATATATCTTGCCTAGTTCGTCGAGCACGCCATCCTTACCAATCTTGACAAAAAGGGCAATAACTGTATGTTGCGCACCTTGAGAGGGCGCCAGGATTATTTTTCTCAGGTCATCGATGATAAGCTGATCAAAAGAAAGAAGCTGCTCAAAAACGAGTTTGCGGACGGCCCAATTCTGGTCGTTAAGTAGAGGATATAACGGTCGGGCATTTTCCAGGGCTCGATGATGGGTTAGGGCGCGAATGGCATAGCTTTTAATCTCTGAATCGCTGTGATTAAGATATTTTCTGATGGTGGCAAATGATTGTTCGCCGCCGATATGACCAAGAACGTTGAGTAGCCAGTAAAATTCATCGTGACTACTCTCGTTAAGGCGATTCTGAATGTAGAGAGTAACCCCTTCGCCCCATTCATTAAGAATCTTGGCAGCAGCTTCACGCTTATGCCAGGCTTTATCGGATAAAACGCTGATAACGGCTTCACAGGCTCTGTCGCTGTGGTCGATCAATAAGGCATTGAGACCCTCACGCCATAATGACTCATCCGTGCTTTTAATCAGCTCATAGGGTGACTTTTCCATCAATTATCCTTTACAAACCAACGCGTTTATTCTTGATAATTATCGACAGATTAACATATAATCTGCAGTATTGAAACTATTTAGGAGGCTGATAAATGCCACTGTATGAATTTTTCTGCGCCGAATGCCGGAAAAAATTCAGCATTCTGTGCAAAATTTCCGAGCGTGATACGCCACAGACCTGTGAAATTTGCGGTTCAAAGAACACCAGACGAATGGTTTCAAGATTCAAAACGGTTCGCAGCGAAGAACAACTCATGGAAAGCCTGGCTGATCCGACCAGCCTCAGCGGCATCGACGAGAACGACCCTAAATCGATGGCAGCCTGGGCCAAAAAAATGGCTCGTGAGATGGGCGAAAACATGGACGATGAAATCGATGCCATGGCTGAAGAAGAATTTTCCGGCGCCGGGGCCGCTGACGGGTCTCAGATGCCCGAATCCGGTGACGACCAGTTGTGAATCTGGCGCAAAGCCTCGTAAGTCACTGCCGCGGCTGAAGAAGAAACATTCAGACACCTGGCTGCTTGAACCATTGGTAGGCCGATCATCCTTGACCTGGTTTGGGGAATTTTTAATATTTTTTCAGGCAGCCCGGCTGATTCTGAACCAAAAACCAGCACATCTCCCTGTTTGAAGCTGGCTTCGGCATAGCTATTTTCTGCATGCGCCGAGAGATAATAGAGGTTTTTTCCATCGGCCCATTCGAAAAACTCATCGATATCGTCGAGAATAACTGGCTCAAGAGATTTCCAGTAATCCATGCCGGCCCGCTCGAGACCGGCGTCGGTGAGTCTGAAACCAAGCGGCCGCACCAGGACCAGCCGACAGCCTGTCGCATAGCAAAGTCTGGCAATATTTCCGGTGTTTTGCGGAATATCCGGCTGTAGCAGCACCAGGGTTAGACTTGGTTCATTCGTTTCAATTTTTACTTTTGGCATTTTTTCACCCGGACAATCTTAGGAATTGGTAACACTTCTGCGGTCTAGAAAATCAGCACTACCGTGATATCAATTTGTTGGGGCCCTGTCAAATCTGCAAGTTCGTGCAAAAGAAAATTCTCTTGGCAACTTCAAGATATTTTTGCCGTATTCATGCCTTTGAAAATGAAGAGCTCCTTAAAAGGTTTTATTGCCCAAAGATTGCTAATTAGAGCTTTAAACCATCACAAATACCAGCTTTGGCAAAATGATGGCTTCAATGATAAAATGCTCGCAGAAAATTTAAAAACAATAAGGATTCATTTGCAGGAGGCTTCGTTTTGAAAAGAACTTTCACATTATTTTGGGGAATTCTCTTTTGGGTCGGTAATTTTGCCGGTTTTGCCAATCCTATGGCTCCAAACATGTTCAGGGATGCAATGACATCGACAATTTCAGATCACAAGATGAAATTTGTTGATAAACTCCAGGGAACCGTTAAAAAAGAGAGAGAAAAATTACTACAGCGAATGACGAAGCAGTTAAAAGCAGCCCTCAATCCGGCAGATATTTATACCGGCCAGCTGAAATGTCGTTATACCAGATCGCACAGCCTTGTCTGGACTGATAAAGGCAGCGGCGCAGCGATGGATGTTGGCGTCTGGCGACCAAAAACCCCAGAAGGCTGGGTGAG
>CAZTHA010000220.1:0-7383 GCA_964613435.1 uncultured bacterium | reverse complement strand
ATCGCTGCGCTGATCGATGCTTGCAAGTTGTTCCGAGGCCAGGCGCAAGAGTCCGCTGATTTCGGCGTCCAGGTTTTTTTGCAGCAAATTTTGTCCTATTATCAGCATTAGTGTCACCGGGAAAATTCCCGAAAGAAAAAAAATCAGGCGAAAAGATGCGGCAAGCGGGAGATAGAAGCGCCCATATTTCCGGGAATAGTAGCCAAGAATGGCAAGCCAGAATACTGACAGTCCCATAGCTGTTGCTGGAAAAGGAAAGCTTTTTGGGAAAAAATACAATGCTGCTGGAGCAAAGATAACAGCATCATAAGTGTGATTCAGTGAATAAAAGCTGCGTAGAAAAACAAAATCATTATCGATTCTTATTTCAGCTTTCAGCTGCGAGGGAAATGATTCCAGGGATTGAAGTTTGCTAAGAATCAATTTTTTTTGTTGTGGGTATTGATTGAAGGACTCTGGAATGATTACAGCCTTTTCGGCCAGAAATTCCTTGGTTGGGATAAAGGCAACGGCAAGCTTATGGCCTGAACTTCGGTAAATTTCTTCGCAAACATGCCGCAATCCTGCCTCCCGATTGTTGAAGACTTTTGCCGGAAAAAGCAGAATAACTCCGGCAAAAACCTGTTCTTCAGAGGAATATTTGCGCCAGAGCAGGTAATAGTCTTGGCCGGAAAATCTTATCGGGGTTGGCTCACCTTGACGCAAGCGGCCAAGAATGAGCGGAGAGCTGAAATTGCCAAGTATTTTTCTGATAAATTTTTCTTTTTCAGCGATAAAATCCTGAGAGATTTCCTCACTACCCGAAAACTTCAAAAATGTATCGAAAACCAGCTCCATTATTTTGCGTCGGGAATTTTCAAAGAAGGGATGGGTTATGGCTTTGGCTTTTCCTGCATCGATAGTGAAAGCCCAAGAATAGGCCGGCTTCACTGGTAGAGCAGGGAGCATTTTTTTCTGAAACATACTGGCGAAGTATTCGAGATCTAGCTTTTTGGAATGGTTTTTCTCGACCAGAAAAGCAAATTCGTTGCTGGCATTGCGAATGATCTGGGTTAAGTCGTGGTTTGACTGGATCGTGGCGAGAACGGTTCGCGCTTTTTCGCCCCAGAGTTCTCTTTTGTCGGCGGCTTTCCTTTTCTCAAAATTGTTAAAAAAAGAAGAGATGAAAAAAAGAATCAATATTGCATATAAAATAGGAAAAAGACCGGCAAAGACTGGTCTGAAAAAAGTTTTTAGCTGCAAGTAATTATCGTTTGCTTTCAAAATTACGCCTGACCTCATGGTTGGTAAGCATCAGAAAAGGATATACAGAAAATCGTTTTCAGACAACCAGGAAATTGAAAATTCAACTTTTAAACCGGGCGACAAATTGTTATAATTTTTGCGCATGTTTCATACCAATTTTGTTCATTTACACGTACACAGTCATTATAGTCTTCTGGACGGCGCTGCACCGATCAAAGCAATTGTCGATGCGGCCAGACGTTTTCGCATGCCGGCCATCGCCATTACTGACCATGGCAACATGTTTGGAGCAATCGAGCTTTACCAGTATGCTCTCAAACGAGGGGTCAAGCCGATTATTGGTTTTGAGGCCTATGTAACGCCGCATCCATTCGATAAAAAGATTAAGGACCCGATGTACCATCTGGTCTTGCTTGCCAGAAACATTGTTGGCTATCGAAACCTGGTCAAGTTGTCGACTCTGGCTTATACCGACGGTTTTTATTACAAGCCGCGCATCAATTTCGAATTACTTGAAAAATACTCTGAAGGTCTGATAGCCCTCGGAGCATGTCTTGCCGGCGAGGTGCCCGAGCGCCTGTTGAAAAACGACCGCGATGGAGCCATAGAAGCGATAAAACGCTATCAAAAGATTTTCGGTCAGGAAAATTTCTTCGTTGAAATCCAGAACCACGGTATGCCCGAGCAGATAGAAATTCTGCGGCCCCTCGTTGAAGTCGCCCGACATTGCAATGCCCCGATAGTCGCTACCAATGACAGCCATTATGTGAAACCCGAAGACTGGGAAGCCCAGGATGCCCTTCTCTGTTTGAGCACCAACGCCAAAATTGAAGACGACAATCGTTTCCGCTTTCCGACCCGGGAATTCTATCTGAAATCCCCGGCCGAGATGAACGAACTCTTTGCCGAGTTTCCCGATGCTATTTCCAATACTTTGCGCATAGCTGAGCGCTGTAATGTGCAGCTGCAGCTTGGCAAATCGATTCTGCCCGAATTTCCCATTCCCGAAGGCAAAACCTCGGAAAGTTACCTGACCGAACTTTGTCTTGCCGGTTATCAGTGGCGCTACAAAACCGATACACCTGCCCAGGAAGTCCAGGACCGCCTCGAATATGAACTTGGCGTCATCAAGCGCATGGGTTTTTGTGATTACTTTCTTATCGTCTGGGATTTCATTCGTGCGGCACGCGAAATGGGGGTTCCGGTTGGCCCCGGGCGCGGTTCCGCCGCCGGCAGCGTGGTTGCTTACCTGCTTGGGATCACCGATATCGATCCGCTTAGATACGGCCTGCTTTTTGAGCGATTTCTGAATCCCGAGCGCATCAGTATGCCTGATATCGATGTCGATTTCAGCGATGATGGTCGTCAGCTGGTAATCGATTATGTTGTGGAAAAATATGGGCGCAGCAAAGTTGCCCAGATCATAACCTTCAATTTTATCCTGGCCAAGATGGCCATTCGCGACATTGGCCGGGTAATGGGAGTTGAACTGCCTGAAGTCGATCGTATTGCCAAGCTGATCCCTGAAAAGCCCGGAATTCACCTTAAATCGGTTTTGAATGATGTTCCCGAGCTTAAGGATATGGTAAGCAACGGCACCGAGCAACAAAAGAGATTGTTGCGCATTGCCGAAACCGTCGATGGGCTGGTGAGACATTCCGGGGTGCATGCCTGCGGCATTGTGATCTCGGCCATGGATCTGATGGATATCGTCCCGCTTTACAAAGATAAAAACGGCGAAATTGTAACCCAGTACGAAAAGAATGCTATCGAGTCGATCGGCCTTTTGAAAATGGACTTTCTCGGTCTGAAGACCCTGACAATCCTCAAGCGTGCACTTGAGAACATCAAGGCCAGCCGGAACATCGAGGTAAACCTCGATGAAGCTTCGCTTGAAGATGGCAAAACCTACGAACTGCTGCAGAAAGCTTTGACCCTTGGTGTTTTCCAGCTTGAATCAGCAGGGATGCGTAATTTGATTTCGCGATTACAGCCTTCTGTTTTTGAAGATATCGTCGCCTTGCTGGCGATGTATCGCCCAGGGCCGCTTGGCTCGGGCATGGTCGATGATTTTGTTGAACGCAAGCATGGTCGCAAAGCCATGGCTTATCCTCATCCGGATTTGGAACCGGTTCTAAAAGACACTTACGGCGTTTTCCTCTACCAGGAACAGGTAATGCAGACCGCCAACATTCTTGCCAACTTTTCGATGGCTCAAGCAGATGCTTTGCGCAAAGCCATGGGCAAGAAGATTCGCGAAGTCATGGAAAAGATGGGGAATCTTTTTGTTAAGGGCGCGATTGAAAGAGGTATCGACGGTCAGTTGGCCCAGGATATTTTCGATTTGATGGCCGGATTCGCCGAATACGGTTTCAATAAATCGCATTCGGCCGCCTATGCTCTGGTAACCTTTAGGACTGCCTATCTTAAAGCCCATTATCCTGTTGAATTCATGGCGGCGGTTCTGTCCTCGGAATTAAATGACACCGACAAGATTGCTGAATACATTGATGAATGTAGAACCATGGGTATTGAGATCCGGCCACCGGATATCAATGTTTCAAATAGTCTTTTTACTGTTGAAGGCAATGCAATTCATTATGGGCTGAGCGCTCTCAAAGGAGTCGGGCCCGGAGCAATCGAATCGATCGAAAAGGTTCGCAACGAAGGTGGCCCGTTCAAGTCTCTTTGCGACTTTACCCGCCGGGTCGACAGCAAACAGGTCAATGCCCGGGTGGTTGATGCTCTAATAAAGGCCGGCGCCTTCGATTCTTTTGGCCTTAAAAAACGCCAGCTCAGCGAAATGGCTGCCGAAGCTCTCAAGGTTGGTCAGTCGGCACAGAAAGAGCGTGAGTCGGGGCAGGCCACTTTCTTCGATTTGCTTGGTGACGATGCTGAGGTCATGGGAATTCAGGATATCGAGCCGCCCAATGTGCCGGAGTTCACTGAAAAGGAACTGCTTGCCGCAGAAAAGGAAGTCTACGGGTTTTATCTGACCGGTGACCCGTTCAAGTCGGTAGCTCCCCTTGGCCGCCTGTTTTCAACGACAACTCTTAATCGCCTGGCCGATGCCGGTGATTCTCAGGTCTTCAGAGTTGCCGGAATTCTAACGGGCATGAAAAGGCATATTACCAAAAAAGGCGATGGCATGGCTTTTCTAACCATTGAAGCTGACAATTCTGCCGCCGACGTAACTCTTTTTCCCAGGGCTTACGAACAATATTCCGGCCGATTGAAGGTTGATGAACCGGTTTTCATGGTTGTCAGTACCCAGCTGATGGACGGCACGGTCAAAGTTAATGCTGAAAAAGTGTTGACCCTTGAAGACTTCAATTCAGAAGAAGCCGGAAAGGTAACCTTATTTGTGCCCCCGGAAATGACCGGGCGTGAAAACTATCAAAAACTGCTCAGTGTATTGCAGAAAAATATCGGTCAGGTGGGTTTTGTCATGAAAATAAACACCCATGATCGGGAAAAGGTCACCCTCAAGCCCGGGTCAAGGTTCAGACTCAATCTGAGCCCGCAATTTGTTGCTGCCTGGGAAAAGCTTTGCGGTCAAGGCTCGGTAAAAGTTGATTTCAACCATCTGGAGGTCAGTTTGAAGAGGCGTAGCTGGAAGCGAAATGGAAATGGTGCAAATGGGCTTAAAGCGACAGGTTGATGAATTAGAGAGGAAAAGCATTATTCAATGAAATCGACAAAAATAGTTTCAGTCATATTCGCCATGGCGTTACTGGCGGCCACCGTTTCGGCAGCTGAGCTGGACAACGTATACAAGTTCCTTGGCAATTACCGGGTCAGTACCGTCAAGGGGTTGAAAGTCTATTTCCCCGAATCGGCAGCAGATTCGATGCCCAGAATAATTTCCAGTCTTCAGGAAGTCAGAAATAAGTTTGACCAGCGCTTTCCTGAACAGACAGGCTACGAAGTGAAAGTAATTCTCACCGATCATGACGATCGTATCAGCAGTTCGAGTGACCCGGATTTCGACCGGATCAATCTGGGCATGTTCGAAGAAATCGGCGCCCTGTCGACCCGTGCTTATTCCCTTGAAAAGCGCTTTTCTTTGCGGTTGTCGAGCATTCTTCTCTTAAGGACTCTTGCTTCTGCCAGCAATTCCTGGAAAAGAAAGCTGGGCACACTTTCGGTTCCACAATGGTATCTCGATGGTCTGACTCTCCACAATGCATTCGCGCTTGATTCAATTCATTACAGCCGCCTGCTCGATATGGCCAGAAGTAATCGCCTTTACAATCTCGAACGTTTGAACACGATTGTCAGCCAGCCAACCCTGATCAAGGAAGAGATGCGTTTTCAAGCACACAGTATGCTTGCTTACTGGGATAAAAACTATCGTGAAAATGGTGGCCTTGAATTGATGCGGCAAATTATGAAGCGGCCCGGCCAGTTCAGACAGATTTTCAGGCATGTTTACGGGGTTTCTCTCGGTGAGGCCTTCGATAATTTTAGAAAATATGTCAGCATGAGGTGCTCTGAAGTAAAAGACAAGATTGACTGCGCTTCAGTAATGATCGATGAAAAGGAAATAGGTGGTCAGTTCTTCAGGTCTTTGCGACAGCTTTCGTCGGATGAACAGATCTGGGTCTCTTCCAAACGCTACAGTACCGAGACCTATGATCTTTATTATCGAAAGAACGGGCAACGCCCAAGAATTCTTGCAAAAAATGTCCACCCACTGCTATTTGTCGATGAATTTTCCCGGGAAATTGTTTTTGCCCGCTACTGGGTTAATACCCAGAAACAGCGTCGGCTTGGTCTATACATGACGACACCCGAAGGACCGATGCGTTGCCTGGTCAACGAAGCCGGCAGTTTCAAGCCCCTGGGCAAAAAGTTCGGCAGGGTTTTTTACACCTCGATTAAAAGCGGCATCACCCGGGTAATGTCCGTTGATCCTGAATTCAAGAATTCCACCCGCGTCGAGTTTGCCTTTCCGCCTTCGGTGCACCCACTCGATCTAGCTCTTGACAAGGCCTGCCGGGATCTTTTTTATGTTTTTGAAACCCCTGATTTTAAAAAGCGGCTGGCGGTTGTTTCGATGCGCAATGATGACAAGCCGATAGAGCCCAGGCAGATCTTTATCTCCAATGGCGATATTCGTGCGCTTACCTATGCGGACGATCGCCTCTGGTTTGCAGCCGAAAAAGACTTTTACACCACTCAGCTGTTGTCTTTCGACAATACTGCCAAAACTTTCGACAAGCACTCGGCTTTACCGGGCGGGGTCTGGGATTTTTCGATCAGGGATGGTTCGCCCCAGGTCGTTACTCTTGCCGACGGAGGCTTTTGGGCAACTACTTTGACCGGCAGCAGCCAAATCGACAAATTGCCAGAACAGCCGGAGTTGGTGCGAATAAAAGCTCTGTCGCCCGTTAAAAGCTCGGTTTACAAATCTGAGTATCAGACAAGCTATTGGAAGCCGATTATCAGCGAAGATGAAGAGGGGCCGGTTTTCGGAATCTACAATTATCGAACTGACAAGCTCGATCGATCGAGTATTGTCGTTGCGCCAAAATATGGCTTTGAAAGCAAGAATTGGGGCTATGAGGGGGCTTATACCCGCCGCTTTGGCTTGTTCAAAGTTCGCGCGTCTATAGTTGACGAGGTGAAAGAAAAATCCTATCTCGGCAACGACTTTTTCGAGAGAACCAGGGCCAAGGTTCTCGATGTCGAATACCCATTCAGTCTTTCAACAACCCTATCGTTGGGCATGGACCTCACTAAACGCGGAATTGCCAAGATTCCCGAAAACGGTAATCCCTACCCGACAGTTGGGCGCGACCACTCCTTTTATGCAAAAGTTAATCATCTTGCTATTAGAACAGAGCCTTATTGGGAGGTTTTTCCGCGCAAAGGTCGCGAAGTCACAGCCTATTACAAGCGTGGCAATGAATTCCTCGATGGTGAGCTGAAATATGACAGCATGGGTTTGCGCTGGAGCGAGCACATTCCCATAAATAATGCCTGGGTTTTAACTGGGCGGGCCTGGATAGCTGAAGATGACAAAGAAAACAACATTCGCCGCCCCGACGATCTGAGCCTTGGCGGTGGCGATTATTTACGGGCATTCGATTCGGGCTTCATCTCCGGCGATTCGCTCAGAGCATTTTCCTTGCA
>CAZTHA010000219.1:0-7444 GCA_964613435.1 uncultured bacterium | reverse complement strand
TGCATGCCTTAAGTATGTGCAGCGAGAGTTTATGACAAATTCTTCTTTAAGAGAGCGTTTTGGCATTGACATCAAAAATAGTGCCATAGCATCCCGAATTATTAAAGATTCTCTTAGTGCTGGCCAAATTCACTGCCATGATGATTCAGTAGGTTCCAGGGCCAAAAAGTATTTACCATGGTGGGCTTAGAAATTTTTGGTTGTTTGACGGTTGTTTGACGGTTGTTTGATGGTTGCTTGATGGTTGCTTGATGGTTGCTTGACAGAACTGCCGCTTTTGGGGTTAGCTGAACAACGAAACTCTCTTCTGAAGCGGCTTTGATTAGGAGCGGTTTGCTTGATGGTTGCTTGACAGTTTGGTTGTTTTGTTGGGTTGTAAACAAAGAAAAGTCGCTTCAAATAAGGCTTTTCAGGCAAATAGTTTGTTTGATGGTTGTTTGATAGAAGCTTGAACAGGCGGCGGCTGTGGGCGTTGACAATTCTGATGGTTCGGCTATACTTGGTTTGAAGATATTAAACAAGAGCGACTTTCGAGAGATCAAAATACGAGGCGATTTCCGGCGATGTTGACAAAATGTTGACAAAAACGCCGCTCCACAAAAAAGGAATCAGCACAGAAAAGGCTTTTGCGGTGATTTCCTTACCCCGTTTCCCGCTTTCGAACAGAAGAGCCGTCGATTAATCGACGGCTTTCGTTTTTGAGCCGATGTCAGCAAAAAGTTGTGACCGGTCCAGGTCGTTGTTGGAAAAGCGATATTCGGGTTTGCCGAAAATCAATTAGTTGCTCTTTGGTTACTGGAGCTTGCGAATTCTTATTTCTATTTCTTTGTGATCTTTGAGTAACTCAACAAGTTTGCCGGTATCTGTTTCGCCAAAATGATAAGGATACAAAATCGCGGGCTTCATTGCCCGGGCCAGATCAGCCACCATTTCCGGGGTCATGGTATAGGGCAGGTTCATCGGTAGAAAAGCGATATCGATGTTTTTGAGGGTTTTGAGTTCCGGTACATTTTCAGTGTCGCCGCCGATCAAAATGCGCTTGCCGTCGATGTTGAAAAGGTAGGCGTTACCCACTCCCTTCGGGTGAAATACTTCTTTCTCGTTGCGCTTGTGAAGGATGTTATAGGCAGGCAGCGCTTCGATGGTTACCCCCAGTGCCTCGGCCGAATCACCATTTTGGAGTACACTGGCGTCCTGAAGCTTGATTTTACTGTTTTCATTGCAGAAAATTTGAGTTTCTGGCTTGCGAATCGCCGCAATAGCTTTTTCATCGAGGTGATCGCGATGTTCATGGGTGATTAAAATTAAATCAGCTTTCGGCAAGGATTGGTAATCGGCAAGCTGCGTCCAAGGGTCGATATGAATAACTTTGTCGTTGAATTCAAGCATCAGTGTGCCGTGCCCGATAAATGTAATTTTGATCTGGCCGTTTTTCGTTTGATGAAGATCCTGTTCAAAAGAATTGGCGGCAAGAGCGCCAAATGGCCGAAGTAATGAAATCACAGAAACAAATGCAAAGATGATTTTCATTGTATCTCCTTATCTAAGTTTGAAGATGACGTTCTGGTTTCGGGAAAAATGGCAATATCGTCTTCGTTGCCAAAACTGCCGTCAGGGCCGCAACTGTTCAGCACAAGAGGTGACGAAGCATAATCGAGCTGTTTGCCTGAATAAAGATCTCTGCCGAAATTCTGATTAAAAAACATGTTCAATTCATCGAGGTTTTCAGGAGGTCTGGCATTTCGCGAGGTGAAAGCTTCGATTGCGAGAATGGTGCGGGTGCCTTCAAGCTGCTGCCGAGTTTTCCAGACAATGCGATGGATATCCTGGAATGGCGGGGCATCGATACAGGCGAGATGTTCGGCAAAATAGCGACGATAGCCAAATGGATTGCGAAAGAGATTGGCCGGGGAAGATCTGTCGTTGAAATTTTGCAGCAGTTCTTTCTGCTTTTGCGCAAACTCTTCACCGAGCTTTTGGCCGGCGTTGATTTCCAGGTCTGCTATTTCGAGGAATTTCGCGTAATTATTGTCAAAAAAGGCCTCTGCGTCAGGGACCATAGTTAGCAAAATCTTTTGGGTTTCAAGGTGATGATTCTTTTCATTTTCACTACTCCAGTTAATGAAGAGTTTGGTGAAGTCTCCCGGAAGTGAACGATACTGCAACAGCACATCCTTGAATGGCGGAAACTTTTCTTCGATATTTTTCAGGCGCTCGAGCAGAATACTTACCGAGTATTCATCGAATTCGCCAAGGTAGCAGGCCTGGTTAATAGTTCGGCATAAGAAAGTTATGTCGAGCAGTACCTGGATTCTTGTGTAAACACCGAAAAACATGCCTTCAGTGAAGCGATAAGCTTCAGGAAAAAAGGCCAGTGCAGCTTCGAAAAGGCGTGTTGCCTTCTGCGGTTGCTGCCGGTCCGCTTCGAGCAAGGCATTTAGAGCTAGAATTTGACTGAAGCGCCGGCCTTTCTGACTAATTGCAAGAGAATTCTGAAAATATTTCTGTGGCTCGATGATCAATTTGACTGGCTCGGTGGCTTTTTGGGCTAGAATTTTATCGATAACCGGTTCGGTAACCAGGCCTGCAAAGTCAAAATTTGCGTTAAGTTCTTCAGCAAGATTGCCTGGTTGGTAATGAGCGCTTTTTAAGTCGTTGATATATCTGGTTTGTGAGGCTGTCACCGTGATTTTTTCAAGAAAGTCTGGGAGTGGGCTTTGCCCTGTTGGCACATGAATGTTGCCCTTTTCTGCGTAAAACTGGCTGGCATCGCGGGTGTTTTTGAAGTCCTGGTAGAAATACAAGACCACACCGGCAATGATTGCGAAAAAAATAACTGCTGCCCGAAAGAGTTTCATTGAGATATCCTGTTAAACTGGTTTTTTGAAAATATAACACTAAGCATTCTATAAAACCACCCAGATCAGGACTTGTAAATCTTGATTCTCGAAATCAATTCTTATTTTTTTTAGATGCTCCTGGTTTTCAACAGTATCTCTTTAACCTTTGCCAACAGCTCATTTGGCGAAAAAGGTTTTTGAATAAGTTCAGCATGGATTTTCTTAAGGCTTTCTTCGTTACTGAGATTATCTACGTTCCCGGTAGAAAAAAGAATCGGAATGGAAGAATTCTTGCTACGAATGAATGTAGCTACTTCCATGCCGGTTTTACCAGGCATGATTGCGTCAAGAATGATTAGGGAATATTTGTCCAGTTTTTGTTCGAGACATTCGATTGCTTTGACGCCATCATTTTCTGAATCAACCTGATAGCCATGTTTTATCAGGAGTTTGCTGATAAAACTTCTGATTAGCGGGTCGTCTTCGGCAAGAAACAGCTTTTCGTTTCCGGACAAATCATTTTGATCGATTGCCGATTTTTGTTGAAGCTGATCAATTTCTTTAGAGCTAAGTATTGGCAGGATAATAGTGAAAGCTGTGCCGATACCTAAGGTGCTTTTAGCTTTTATGTGTCCTTTATGCTTGTTAATACAGGCATATACAGAGGCGAGCCCAAGTCCGGTCCCCTTGCCCGGAGCTTTGGTAGTGAAAAATGGGTCGAAAATTTTGCTGAGATTTTCCGGAGAAATTCCTTTGCCGGTATCGGCAATTTCAATAGCGATATAATCGGTTTTGTCGGCAAACAATTCGGGCCAGTCTTTGCATTTATTTTCAAGATGAAAAATTCTGACACATATTTTACCGCCTTCAGGCATTGCGTCACGCGCATTAATAAAAAGGTTCAAAATGGATTGTTCCATCATGGTGGGATCAGCCACAAGACAAGGCAGATTTTTTTCAACAGAAGTAGAAAATGTTATGTGACTGCCAATGATTCGCTTTGACATTTTAACAATTTGGTCCAGCCAGGTTTCGATGTTCATTTCAACCCGGTTTGCTTCAGTTTTCTTGCTGAAGGTCAGGAGCTGTCTGACAAGCCCCATCGCCTGTTCTCCAGCATGTAGTATGTTGGAAAGGCTTTCTTTTTTCGGATCGTTTTCTTCGAAAACTTCGGCAAGGATTTCACCGTAACCGAGAATAACCTGGAGAATGTTGTTGAAGTCATGGGCTATACCGCTGGTAAGCTGGCCGACCGCCTCCATTTTCTGGGCCTGAATAAGCTGTTTTTCGATCTTTTCTTTCTCGTTTGCCTCGGTTAGAAGCTGTAAAGTTCTTTCTTTTACCGTTTCTTCAAGATTTTCATTCAGTCGTTTGAGTTCAAGTTGTGTTTTCATCAGTTCGGAGTTCTGGATAGTAGCTATTTCATAGGTTGAAAAAAGCAACTTCAGAAGTTTTTCCCGGCCCACATCAATTTTGTAACTGTTTCCTGAAAAAGCGATCTCAATCGGATCACCTTTAGCCTTAATAGGAGCTTTTTCATTTTCACAAAGAGTTTGCGAGATTTTTTCAATCATGTATTTTTCTGAGTAACTTTTGGGAAAATAGTAATCGGCGCCGGCGCTTATTGCCTCGATTACGTCCAGCGGCGAGGCAAGAGAGGTCAGAAGTATTACCGGGATTGAACACAATTCAGGATTTTCTTTGATAGCTTTACACAACTCAATGCCATTCATTTCAGGCATTCTGATATCCGAGAGAATAATTCTGGGTCGAAAAACCTCCAGTAGTCTGAGAGCAATTTTCCCATTCAGGACCAGCCTGGATGAGAATCCGTTCTTTTCAAGCAGATATTTTAATTCTGCGCCCTGGGTAGGACTGTCTTCGATCAGGAGGATGGTTTCATTGTGGTTTTTTTCCAGTTTTTTGAGCTGAACGATCAGGTAGTCAACGCCTTCACTCTGGCCAATAAAGGCATCCGCATTGGCAAAGTCTGCTTTTACCTGATCCTCGGGACTTTCTAACTGAGAGAAAAAGACGAATGGGATGTCAGAATAATTTATATTTCTCTTCAGGCTCTGACAAAGGTCAAATCCATCCCTTTCACTCAAATAGCAGTCACTGATGATAAAATCCGGAAACAATTCCTTAATGCTATTTTCCGCTTTGTTTGCGCTGTTGCAAATAATTGCTGAATAATTCTCCTTTTCAAGAGAATTTTGCAATCGCAAGCCGGTTGTTTTACTTTCAAAAACCAGAATAATAAGCTTTTTCTCTCTCATAATATCTCCATCCTGCAAAGTTTCTGGCAAATTTCCAGAAAACCGGTTTTTCTACCAAATTCTCCTTTGAATTCGTCAGAAATCTCAAGCAGATTTGTTACGATTTCTGACGGGGAAAGAATCATTTTTACGCCGCCTCTTTCAATCGCTGCCTTGGGCATGCCAAAAACTCCGCAACTTTCTTCATTTTGGGCGATGGTCAATGCTCCGCTATTTTTCATCTCCTTCAAACCTTCAGTTCCGTCGTTGCCCATTCCGGTCAAAATTATTCCTATGGCGTTCGATCCAAAATTTGATGCTACAGATGAAAATAGCGTCGACACCGAGGGACGTGGTCTTTGGCAGACAGGTTCTTTGTTAAGCCTTATCAAACCACGAGAATCAATGGTCATGTGAAATTCATCCGGGGCAATGTATACATTCCCGGGAAGAGCGATCTGCGCATTTTTGCCCAATTCAACTTTCATGTCGGTGGTATTTTGTAACCATTCGACCATGCCGCTGACAAAGCCTGAAGAGATGTGCTGTACAAAAAGAATCGGAAATGCAAAGTTTCTGTTAAGTCCTTGAAGTATTTCCTGAATAATCGGCGGGCCACCAGTTGACGCGCCAATTGCCACTATCGGAGTCTGGGTTTTATCAGGAGTTTTTTCCGCTCTCAAACAAGTTTTGGAACTTTTTCTTTTTCTCGTTACCAGTCTTATGTCTGAAAGAGCCTTGATTTGAAAAATCAGGTTTTTTGAATAACTCTCAAATGTTTCGCTGTCAGGTGCTGGTGGCTTTTTTAAGGCAGTCAACGCACCTGATTTCAATGCGTCAAATGTTGTGAGCAAAGTTTCTTTTTCGAACTCATTGCTCAACAAAATGATTGGAACCGGATTTGTTTCCATAATGAAGGCCGTTGCTTCGAGACCGCTAATTCCCGGAAGATTTATATCCATGGTAATGATATCTGGCTTTTGCTCTTTGATTGCCTTGATGGCATCTTCGGCATTCGAGAATTCAGAGACGACTTTTATTTCATCATCTGTTTGCAATACCATTTTCATAAGTTTTCTGCAGGTTGGGCTATCCTCAATTATCATGACCTTAATCATTTAAAGTAGCCTTTCAATAACTTGAAGCAGACCGGTCTGGTCGAAATTGCTTTTGACAAAGTATGCGTCTGCCCCCACTTCAATGCCATGTTCACGGTCTTCTTTGCTTGCTCTGGCGGTTATCAGTACTACCGGCATATTTTTCATCCTGTCACTTTTTTTAACTTTTTCCGTTAATTCAAAGCCGTTCATTCCGGGCATGTCGACATCGGAAACAAGAAGATCACATTCTTCAGACCTGAGCTTGAGCATTGCATCTAGACCATCGTTTGCGGTAACAACTTCATATCCGGCGCTTTCAAGAATGCTTTGCAGCAATGCCTGAGAAGTAATCGAATCTTCAGCCAGCAATATCTTTCTTTTGTTTTCTTCCTTGTCATCTGTGCGGTAAGCCGACTTTGAAACGATTTTGTAAGTGCCTGACGCAATAATATTTCGCAGGTTGAGGATTGGTACAATTTGGTTGTTGCCGATCAACGCTGCGCCAGAAAAAGCCTTGAGATTGGCAAGCTGGTGCCCCAGAGGTTTGATCAGCATTTCTTGCTCACAAATAATTTCATCCACTGAAATTACATAGCTTTCGTTATTCTGAACAAAGATGATTGTTGGAAAAGATTTTTGCTCTTCGAGAAGGTTATTCTGACTACAGCCAAGAACCGTGCCCATAGGTATAAATGGTCTGATGTTGCCGCCAATCTTTACGGCCGGCCTTGATTCGCAGCGGATGACTTCATTGGCGTTGATTCTGATTGCCTGAGAAACTTGATTGATGGGAATGAAGAAAAGCAATTTTTCAAGTCTGATCAGCAAACCTCTCGATGTAGAGATATTCGCTGGAATTGAAAGTCTGAATTCTACTCCTTTTCCGGGTGTGTTGATCACTTCAATTTTGCCGTTTACTTGCTCGAGGTTGCTTTTAACGATTGACATTCCCAGGCCTCGCCCGGAGATTTCAGAGATGATTTTGCTGGTAGTAACGCCAGGTTCATAAATCAGGTTCAGCAGCTCGTTTTCCTGAATTTTGCCGGCTCTTTCTTCGCTGACAAGGTTTTCGGCGACGGCTTTTCTTTTTAGAGCTTCAAAATCAAGCCCTTTGCCATCATCTTTTATTGATATGATAATATTGCCGTAGGAAAGCTCAATTGAAAGTCGGACCAGACCTTCTTCCTTTTTCCCGAGCTGCTTTCTGATTTCAGGCAGTTCAATGCCGTGATCGACGGCATTCCGC
>CAZTHA010000218.1:0-7455 GCA_964613435.1 uncultured bacterium | reverse complement strand
TTAAGGTCTTCGGTATTGTAGACAAGGGAGAACATAACTGTCAGGTCGGTTACGCCATCGTTGTTTTTTTCAAGACTGTCGAAAGTTGCTTTGAAATTAAGGTTGCCAAGTGCTACTTCGCCAAGGCTCTGCCCTTTGTTCAGTGACGGGCTGACGTTAGTCGGGCTGGTATTTGCGCTACCAAGAATCTGGCCGCCCTTTATTGCTGAAATCGTGAAAGAAATGGCACTGATGTTGGCGCTGTCTTTCTTCTCTGTCCAGGTCTCAGTGAATTTTATTTCTATGTCTGCCATCTGCCCATTGAAGGGGACTTTTTCGGCAAACATGGCGGTGGCCGGGTGGGGATCGTAACTGAAAAGGCGGGCCAGGGTCTGTTCAACCGGCTGGGCCAGGGCCGCCAATGGCAGCAGCAATACCAACAACAAAGCAGAGAAAGACAGTTTTTGAAATTTCATAACCACTCCTGAAGTGACTAATTTACAGATCGATAATTCTCCCGCCGGCTTTATGGATGGCCTGACCGGCATTCAACTGATTTTTACCGATTCGAGCTACAGCATTGTTCCCTCTTACATGAATCCCATCGCGGCGATTGCCTGAGAAAACGTTGTTGCGTATCGATTCGGGTTGGGCATCCCAGACTTCAATTCCGGAAAGGGTGTTGTTACTAAGGCGGTTGCCTTCGTATCGACCGGCACCATTTGCGTAAATCAGCAGCCCGTTTTCACCATTATTTTCAATGACATTCGTCGTTAAATTTGGGCTAGCACCATTTTTTATCCCAATTCCGGATTTGCTGTTGCCGGAAACGCCGTTTTCACTGACCTGGGCTTTTGACAAGCCGTTGAACCACATGCCATACAGGCCGCAGCCGGTAATGGTGTTTTTCTGAATTATCGGGCTGCCGCCGCTAACGGTAATTCCCATGGCTTTGCTGCTGATAATTCGATTATCTCTGATCACCGGGGCACCGGCCGATACCATGATTACCCCATGATAATCCGGTGGCTTCGCCGGCGAACTGTTTGAGAGAATACAGCCGCTTAATTCGGCGTTTCCTTTAAGAAAATGGACTGTGGGCTGGGGTACAGAAGAATTATTGGTGATGGTCAGGTTGCGAATACTGCAGCTACCGTTGACAATAACCGTTGGCTGGTTGGTGAAGCTTACACTGCATCTTCCTGCGGCCTCGCCGACCAGATTTACCGATTTTTGCAACACAAGTTTCTCATTATAGTTGCCGGGCTGAATTTTAATGGTCATGCCTTCCGGAGCGGCGGCAACCGCTTCAGAAATGGTTCGGAAATTTCCGGTTGGCCCGACTACAAGTTCTTTGGGCTTGTCTTTTGCCTTTTTGGCCTCGGCGATTTTTACCTGAATCTGCTGGGCTTTTTCATTGGTCGGGTCGAATTGCCTGATCAGGAGAACCGTTTTCTCTGCGCCGTCGAAGTTCTCGCCGGCGAGAGCTGATTCGGCAAGTTTTTCCAGCGATACGGCCGCTCTTTTGCTTGTTTTTTCAGCGTCAGCCGGGGAATTTGCCTTTAAAAAGTCGATGATCTGAAACAACTGATCTTTGCGATCCTGAATTTTCCCACCGTCGATAATACTGTTGGCAGATGACAGCATCGCCTGGACCTGCTGATTGTTTTTGCCGGCACCGATGATTTTTTTGATGTTATCGGCCTGGGACCTGATTTGGGAATCCCTGGCCAGGTCTGGGATTTTCTGCAGGGCCATCAGCAGCTCGAATGCCTGTTCAGGCTCAGTGTCAACGAGTCGGGTGGCTTCGTCGATATAGTTGGCTTTCAATTTTTCCAATGCCTGAGTCTTTTCAAGCTGACGATCCCAGGTTGCAAAGTCCTGCATTTTATTGCTGATCTCAGCCATATCAGTTGCCGGTTTGAATTCGGTAATGAATTTCAGCGCGCCGGTTACTTTTTTTATGGCGAGCTTGTCAAGTTCTGCCGTGAATTTTCCTTTCAGTGAAGTGTCAACCCCTTCAAGAAGGCTGAAGCGCTCTTTCGCTGAGTCGGGGTTTTCCGAAGCCTCAAACCTTTTCTCAAGGGCTTGAATAACTTTTTTGCGCGCTTTATTAGCCTCTTCTTTTGAAATGATTCTTGCAATTTCATCAAAGTTGGCTTGCAGTGCCGTCAACTTCTCGCTTTGTGGTTTTCGGATAAAGGCATCGATTTCCTGCAGTTGCGCCGAAACAAGTTTTTTCTTTTCTTCAAGTTGTTGTTTTTCTTTGAGGGTGTTTTCCGATTTGTCCAGATGTCTGATGAAATCAGCGTCATCGGCGAAAAGTTTGCGGCAGAGAGCGATTGTCGTCTCAGCCTTGTCTGAACCAGATTTAATATAATCGGCAATTTCATCGCGGCAACGATTCTTGAGGTGTTCAAAAAGCTTTTCCGGGGCATCCGACTCCGGGTAGTCCTTTTGCAGGGCACTGATTTCAGTAAAAATCTTTTCCAGGTCCGCGGGAATCGGATCTTTCTTAATGCCTGTATAGATAGCATTTTTGGCGTTTTCAAGGCGCTGGGCGCGAAGTTTGTCTTCGGCGGCTTTCTTTCGCGCAGCTTCCAGGGCTAGTTTCTCTTCGATGTTGGCGGAAATTTCTTTCAGGCCAGGCGCATCCGGGCGCAATTGCGTGCAGTAAGCAAGAATTACTTTCGCCGTTTCCGGAGATCTTTCGATCTCCAGGGCTACCGAAGCAAAATATTTTTCAAAAAGACTGTCTTTCAGGCGACTGGCACGCCGTTCCCCACGTTGATACTTTTCAAGTTTTTCAAGTTTGCTGATAATCGGGGCAATATCAGCCGGCGGGGCAATAGCCTCGATATCAGCGGCGATTTCATTGGCCAGATTGTCGCGCTCTGTTTTCATCGCTTCAGAAGACTGGAGGGTTATCAGGCTTTCGCTGGCCAATTGCATCTTTGTGGCCAATCCTTCGAGGTCGGGGAAAATGTTTTGGGCATTTCTGAGAAGCTGCATAGCTCGTTGTGGATTGTTAACGATCTGTTTCTCTGCTTCGAGCGACACTTTGCCGGCAAATTTCTTTTTCAGATCCTGGGCCTGCTCCTGCTCACCAAGCTCGGCGACCTTGTCTATCTGCTTGAGAATCAGCTCCTGATTCTGTCCGGTTGTGTAATTGTCTATGGCTGCTTCAAGAGCATTTTTCAAAGAATTGAGCCGGTCGGCATTTTCCAGTTCTGATTTAAGCTCCTGACTGCGAGTGCGTGCTCTGGTCGTGAGCTCTTCGACTTCCTTGAATTCCGGGAAAAATTTCTGCAGCTCTTCGAAATATTGCAAGGCCTTTTCGGGCTGATCCTGGATCAGCGGGCTGCCGGAAGCGATGAAGCGGGTTTTCCATCTGGCGCTGATATCCAGCGCAAAAGTTGCCATGCCAGCTTCATTCAGTTCCTTAAGACAGTCATTTAGCTCATTCGTTCCTGAGGCGGGCTCAAGGCCTGCCAGCAGACCCATGGAGGTCGATTTAAGTTCTTCAACGCGTTTTTTCAATTGCTCGACCTTCTGAAAATCGGCCTGCAGTTTTGAAAGATTCAAAGCTGCCTGCGGGTTGGCAGGATCGAGGACGATAGCCTGAGCATAAAGGTTGATCGCCTTTTGGTATTCGAGATTGTTTGCATATTCTTCGGCTTTTTTTATCATCGCCTTGCTCAAATCGACACGAATGAAAGAAGCCCTGGATTTACCGGTTTCTGTGGTTTCAAATTCCTGCAGCAATTTTCTGGCGCCGTTAAAATCCGCAGATTGAATCTTGCCGTTAATCTCTTTTTCATATTCAATTTTGGGCTGGGGCTTGAACAATCCAGATTTCCAGGCATAAAGGCCGCCGCCCAGAATAATGATTAAAATGATTGGAATGATGAAACTTTTTTTCTGCTTTCGCTCGTTCTGCTCAGCCGCTTGCACTAATCCTGAAATGGCTGAGGCCGAATGCCGCGAAGAGCGCCTTGAGGATGAGGTTCTGGCAGGCAATGCCTCTGGTAGATGCTCCTCGAGATATTCGAGCAGGGTGTCAAGAATTTGATCGGTATCTGGTCTGGCGTTGGGATCCTTGTCCAGCATTCGTCTGGTAAGGCCAATGATTTTGACCAGGCTCATGTCGGGAATAGCTGCCTGGGCGGGCAGAGTTGCTTCGATGTGCTTCAGGGCTATTGATAATTCGGGATTGGTATCAGCATCGGCCTTGAATGGAACATGGCCAAAGATTAGCTCCCAGAATATGATTCCGAGAGAATAAATGTCTGATTTAACCGAAAGATTCTTGCTGCCGGTACATTGTTCAGGTGACATGTATTCGGGGGTGCCGACGGTCATGCCAGTCTTGGTTAGATTGGCGGCGGTCTTGGCGATGCCGAAATCAAGGATCTTTACCAGACCGGAATTGGTAATGATAATGTTGGCCGGTTTCAGATCTCGATGGATAATGCCCTTTTCATGGCAGGCGGATAGCCCTTCGACAAGTTGAACCATTATTGGAACCGCTTTGCTGCGATCATCGCCAAGGGCATCCTTAACCTTTTTCAGGCTCTTGCCTTCGATGTATTCCATTACCAGGAAAGGGCGGCCGGTTCTTTTATCGCGCGAAGAGGCATAGATACCCATGACGTTTCGATGCCCGACTGTGGCAAGAACCTGTCCCTCCTGAATGAATCTGTCGACCAGAGAAGTATCCTTGCTCGTAGATTCATGTAGAACTTTAATGGCCACCGTTCGATTCAACGCGGTGTCTAGGGCCCGAAAAACCTTGCCCATGCCGCCTGAGCCCAGCTCGGCCTGAATTTCATAGATTTCGCCAATCATATTGTCGTTGCGGGGCTTAACCGCCTCTTTTGCCATGGTCGGTTTTTCAGAGTCGTCGAAGAGGTCGAGAATGGCTCGCAATTCAGAAAGGATAACCGGAACTTCGGGTCTTTCGTCGGGCTTTTTGGCCATCATCTTTTCGACCAGGGCACGAAATTCCTTACCCTTCGGGCATTGTTCAAATGCGTTGAAATCTGCCTGTTGGTTCAGATGCATTAAGGCAATGGTCAGGGCCGGGTCATCGACGTGTCCATCAATTTTAAATGGCAGAGTCCCGGTCAAAATTTCAAAGAGCATTATCCCGGCTGCATAAACATCAGTTTTGGCAGTGATATCCTGTTTGCCAAGGCATTGTTCGGGCGACATGTAGTGCGGCGTTCCGAGAGCAATCCCGGTTTTTGTCTGTTTTGACGCTGATTTGGCAATGCCGAAATCGACTATCTTGAGCTGATTTCTAGAGTTTATCAGCAGATTCTCTGGTTTCAGATCCCGGTGAATAATGCCTTTTTGATGGCAGGCATGAATGCCGCTCATCAATTGTATGAAATGGTGCAGCAGTTCGACCGGGTTTTGGCGAAAATTTTCCTGATAATGATCCAGGTTGTGCCCATCGACGAATTCCATGACCAGAAATGGCACGCCATTGGTCTCTTCGACATCGGATGCGTATACCGAGATTACCGCCGGGTGGTTTATCGTAGCGAGAACCCGGCCTTCATTGAGAAAGCGCTTGACGATCTCTTCGTCTTTGGCTATTTCAGGCAAAAGAAATTTTACGGCAACTTCACGGCCGAGGTTGACGTCCAGGGCACGGTAAACCTGGCCCATGCCGCCTTCGCCAAGGCGTGCGATCACCTTGTAGTTTCTGCCGATAATCTGGTCTTTTGCAAACATGATCGACAATTTACGCTAAATGCTCCCAAAAAATCAACCCAAAGGTGAATTTAACAAACCATCGAGGCAGGTCGAATTTTCAATTCCAGTATGATACAATGCCGACGATGGAAGACAAAACAGTAAAGAGAATAGATACCATTGCCCGCGAGTTGGAAAAGCGTCGCAGCGAACACGGTGCCGGGACCGGCAAAAGTCGTGCCCTGCGGCGATTTGTGCGGCGCTTGGTAATGATTGCGGCCATTGTTTTTTTCGTTCTGGCGGGGATTTTTATCTTTAACTTTTTTCGCCTGAATTCAGACCTGGTCGAAGGTCATATCAAGCAGGGCATAATTCCGAATTTAACTCAAGGGCGCTTTGAAATGCAGATCGGTTCCGTTTCAGGAAACCTGATCAACGGGGTCGAGCTTGAAAACGTGCTTATCAGCAACCCACATTTTAAAAGCAGTTCCACGCTGATGACCATTCCGCGAATATCGATGAATTATTCTATCTGGGGAATTTTCTGGGGTACGATTACCATGGAAAAACTCTCGATCGAAAATCCGGTTTTAACATTGAAACGATCAGAAACCGGGCGGGCAATCTGGGACTTTTCGGTTACGGAAGATAGCAACGAAGATTCTGAAAAAAAAGATGATCCGAATCGGACTATATGGCAGAAAAGAGAGGATACGGCGGCGATGGCCGATAACTATCTTTCTGATATTCGAATCAAGAACCTGTCGATTCTGATTCCGGCACCGGACCAGCTAATTGTTGACGAGTTTCTTTCGCGCCTGACCAGATTTCCCCAAAAAACCTATCAGTATAGCGGAATCGACTTAACCCTGAAGAAATACCCCACCGAACAATTCATTTCCCATGTCTTGTCAGTGGCAATGCCAAAAGACCCTGATTTTCTTCGTTTTCAGGTTACCCGAACCAAAGAAACCGGAAACTTCACGGTTTCTTTCGATGCGATCGGACAAAATTTTAATCTGGCTGTGGAAAATCTTGGTCTGGATGGGCGAAAAGTAAATTTTTACGATGGTCGCATGAAGGATCGTCTCAATCTCGAATGGGTTTTGGCGCGGGGCAGAAAAAGCCTTCCCGAGAAGATTCTCGGTTTGAACGGGGTGTTACGGGTTCCCGATTTTAACAGCATTTTCAGCGGTCTGTTGGCTGCAGATTCAGTAATCAAGGGCAGTCTGGAAGTAAAGGTAGAAACAGCAAAAAAACAGCCATTATTCGACGCCAATATTGATTTAAAAATCTCCGATGCCCGCCTCAAAATTCCCTTTTTCCCGGAAATACAAAGCCTGAATGCCGAAATGGCAACTATTGAGCGAAAAGCGCAAATTAAAAATCTTCGCTTGAAGATAAAGGACATCGAATCTATTCATGAGGGAACTGTCGACTACGCAGATGTTTCCGACATCAAGGGCAATTTCAGGGCCAATGTCATGGGCGACGGAATGCAGTTGCTTGGCCGCTACAAAAGTGAAGGCAAGGGTGTCCATCGACTGGCGGTCGGAGTGCGTCGCAATTCCGGCGAAGCTTCGATTGAATTGGAACGTCAGATTAAAGGTAAGGCGGTTATTTACCGCGATTTTAAAATAGAAGCCGGTTTGCTTGCCGGCGGCAAAGCGGTAGAGATACTTCCGCTCAATCTCCTGCCTGAAGAACTTGGCAACCAGATTCTGGGCTGGTTCAACAGAATAGATCTGATCGGCCCCTTCACAGTCAGAACAA
>CAZTHA010000217.1:3430-7507 GCA_964613435.1 uncultured bacterium | reverse complement strand
ATTTACACCATAAGTTCAAATAAAAATTTATTCAAATCGTCGAAAGACTCCACATTGTGTGGTTAAGGTTTCGCCCATAACGATGGGCGTCTTTGCTTTAGATTCTTGTTAAAATGTGAGTTATTCCTGCATTCTATTTATGAGATAGGTCTCAAGGTCTATAGCAGCCTGTTTTGCCAGAGGATTGGCAGTTTTTTCGTAGGCATTTTTTCTGATTTGCAGAAACTTCTCATACCAGGGAACATAGGGCTCGAACGATTGAATGATACTTACCTGATCATTTATCTTTTTGGCAGGAATCAGTTCGAGCAAAACAAGGCGGCGGGCCTCATCGAGGCAATTTTCGACTTTTCTTCATTTTGACGAAAGCGAAGGGAACGATCATTCCAACCATGAAACTCAAGGGCATGGTCAACAGGCAAGATAGCACCATCCAGACCAGAATTTTTCCGGGGTAATCTGGCCAGGCAGCTAATCCCCATGAGGCCATAACTGCCCAGTTGTCGCCGATCCAGTAAGAAATCGACAGCAAGCTGCCCATTATGAGGAAAACCACCGGCAGCAAAGGCCGGGTTCTAATCCTTTCCGGGTCCAGAAATGAGGCAAACTCACTTCCAAGAGCCATTCCCAGCAGAACGGTGGCGAAAATAGCTCCCATGGCGTAGGCTGAGCCACCGGTCAAAGGGGTCAACAAACGATACCAGATCAGCTCAAGCGCAAAAAGAATGAATCCGGCAAAAAAGGCGCTGGCCGAATAGGGATTTTTAAACAGTTGCTTGAGTTTATCAATCTTTTGGCTTTCAGCAGCGACAATTACATTTTCTCTTTCAGCGATGCCGATGGTCGGCAAAATGGCCGCAAGCACAATCAAAACCCCTGAGCAGAAAGAACCCCAATAACCAAGGCTTTCAATCAGATAGTAAGTGGTAAAAATGGCCCCCAAAAAGCTTCCAAGCAAGTTGAAAAATGAAAGACTTCCAAAACCGGTGCGGGCAATGTCTTTATCGGAAAGCAGCAGCCAGGTCGAAACCGGCAGAGTGCCCCCCATGCAAAAGGTTGTCGGCAGAACCACCATAGCGACAAAAAGTAATTTTAAAAACCAGGCCGAAATGCTTCCCTGAGCGGCAAGTATTTGACTGACAAAGGGAGTCAGCGAAAAGTACGGCAAAACTCCAAATAAGGCGAACCCCGCTGCGGCAGCAAATAAGTGGCGCAAAAGACGAACCGGAGCCCCGGCTCTCTGAACGAAAGCTCCCCAGTAGATGCCACCGGCAGCCAGACCAAGCATGAATACTCCAAGAACAATGGCAGCCGAGTGGGCGGCGACCCCATAGACCCACTGAAAATATCTTATCCAGGCCATCTCCATAATCAGCGCGCCCAGACCAGAAAAAAACAGGCTGATTGCGAGACGGAATCTAATTGTTAAATATTGTTTTTTTTCAAGCATTGTCAGAAGAATAACCCAAAATTTGAATCGATGCTATTATTTGGGAACGATGAACTAAAGGAATAAATGGAATGCGAAGAAATGAAAAAAAAGATAACCTGGCCGTAAACTTTTGCGCAGGCTGGGGGGTATAATAAAGAAAAAATGGGGAGTTAATATGCGCAGGTTAAAACTGTTTTTCATTTTCCTTTTCATTCTTACGCCAATTTTGCTGCCGGCGACACCATTCGATGAGGACCTGATCGTCGATGTTTCAGAGGTCGAGGGTCTGGGCGCGGCAAAACTTGTCGGCACGGTTTCGACGCATGGTTATGGCCTGAATGTTAGAACGGCGCCATGGGGAACAATCGTCGGCAGCCTTTCCGACAATCAGAAAATCGAAATTATCGGTTCAAGCGGCGACTGGTACAAGATCAAATACAAAGGCGCAACTCGCTACATTCACAGAAACTATGTTTCGCTGCCAGGCAAAAAGGCATCGATGAAAGAACCGGCCAAAGAAAAAGCCGGTTACGTAAATACACCCGGGACCTGCCTGAACGTGCGCACCGGCGCATGGGGCCGAATCGTCGGAACACTCTCACACGGATCAAAAGTTAAAATAATCGGCGAAAGCGGCGACTGGTACAAGATCAGCTACAAAGGCGCAACCCGCTATATTTACAAAAAGTATGTCAATTCAACAAAAACAACCAGCTCATCAACCGCCGCAAGTAAGCCAACTTCGAGCGCCAACACCTATAAAGCATCAGTTATCGGGAAATCCGCCGGCGATGGCACCGCGGCCGGAGCCATTACCTGGGCCCGCGACCAGATCAACGGCACCAAAAAGGGCTATAATCCCAACAACGGCAAAACTTCACGGGACCCAAAAGCATGGGCCGGCTGGTGTCTGGCTTTCGTCAATTCGGCCTACGGCCGGAAAAAACCCCTGCTAAGCGCCTACAGTGCCATTAAAAGCTACTACAAATGCAAAGCCGCCGGCAAAATTCACACCAACAAGAATCCACCTGCAGGTGCGGCAATGTTTACCGGAACCACGCCCGGCAATCCATACGGGCACATCTTCATTGCCACCGGCAAAATGAATGGTCCTAACGATCCGATAATCATTACCACCACCAGTTACGGCGTAAAAGAAATGCCGATGAGCCAGATGTGGAAAGGCCCTGCCTATCTTGGTTGGGCAATGCCCTGAAAGGAAAAGTGAAATTGCCATGAAAAAAATTCTGATATACTCAATTCTTATGCTGACAGTTATCTTGACGAGTGCCGCGGCGATGGATCTTGAGCTTGGAAAAACCGACAACAGCCTGGCCGTGATTACCGCAAGCGACGTTCCGGAAAATTTCGGCAGAGGGTTACCAATGGGCCCGGCCTCACTGCGATTTTTTAAGGGCAACCTCTGGGTAAGCGATTCCATTCCCGGAAATTTTGTCGAATTCGATCAGACTGGCAAAACACTAAGAAAAATCGTCGTCCCCAAAGGCACAAGATACGTTTTTCATGATTTTGCCATCCAGACCGGCAAAGATGGCAATATTGAAGCGATCTGGTCGATTGGCTCAGAAGAAACCAATGTGCTGCAGATAACTCTGGACGGCAAGGTTAAAACTGAATTCGCCACCGGCTTATCGATGCCGATACAGCTTGAACTGCTCAGCGACAACAGTATCGCCATCTTTGATGAAGGCGAAATGAAAATCGTCGCCTTTGACAGAAGCGGCAAACAGCTTTGGCATGAAGAAACCGCCGGAAAAAAATTCCTGGTCAATGCCGAGGGCGAAATCATTTTTCTGAAAAAAATGGGTGAAGAAATATCGGTTTGCAAAAGATCGGCAAAAACTCAAAAGGCAGAAATAATAAGGCCTTTCCCGGTCAGCGAAGATTCGTTTCCGCAGCTGGAGAGCCTTAACTCTGACAATTCGATTGTTTTTTCGTTCCATTCAACCTCTGAAGAAGATGAGGGTCTGAAATTCATGCTGGCCAGGCTCAAGCTCGACAAATCAGAAATGGACAATCTGGAGATTGCCTTTCCGGAGGCTTTTATCAAGCGTTTCTACCTGCAAAACGATAACCAGGCTTTTCTGGTCAAATTTGTCGACAAAGAGGGCAAAAAACTGCTGCAAATCGAAGAGTTCGACTTCGAAAGCAGTCTTGACAAGTTCGAGGGCTGATCAAACTTTCGTATAGATCGTTGAATGCAGTTTAAAGCGCTTCTGCTAAAGCTATGGTTGTTGAGTTTCAACCGGCGTTTCCACACCCGTTAAAGCTTTTTTTGAAGAAGTCGCAGAAAAGCTTATGCAACCTTTCGGGCAAACGTTTTTGCAATCAAGACAGCGCAAGCATTCGGCATTATCGATATTTTCGGTCACCTTGATACTGACCGGGCAGACCTTGTTACAAAGACCGCAATTGATACAAGTGTCTTTATCGAGTTCAAGTTTGAAGATGCTGATTTTGTTGAAGGGCGCGTAAAATGCCCCTAGCGGACAGAACCAACGACAGAACGGACGCCGGAAAAACAGAGCCAAACCGAGAAAAACAGCAAGCAAAAAAGATTTCCAGGTGAAAAGCCAGCCGAGCTGACTGCGCAAATCCGGTTTGAGCAATGCCAGAGGGTAGCC
>CAZTHA010000217.1:0-3330 GCA_964613435.1 uncultured bacterium | reverse complement strand
AAAGCCAGCCGAGCTGACTGCGCAAATCCGGTTTGAGCAATGCCAGAGGGTAGCCACCCTCGAGAGTCCCGGCCGGACAGATATACTTGCAGAACGAAGGCTCGCCACCTTCGAATTCATCAAGCCAGAAAGCTGGTAGCGCAAAGACAAAGACAATCAGAATCACATACTTGAGATACTTCAAAAACTCTGGCCCCTTAAACTTGGGGGTTGGAATTTTGTTTAATAGTTCCTGTAACCAGCCAAACGGGCAAAGCCAACCGCATGGTGCCCGGCCGACAAAGGCGCCGATAAGCGCCAGGAATCCGATTACCATCAACGGCAAAGAGGTGGCAATGGCAGATATTCTCGCGCCGATGGTGTGCATTGCGGTGAGATCGAGGCCACCGGCGCCGGCAATCGTAACCTGCATGGCACCGATCGGGCACGAATACATAGCCGCCGGACAACTGTAACAGTTCAGGGTCGGCACGCAGACATGCTTGAGCTGCCCGGTATAGATATTCCCGTTGGTAAAGCCCTTGAGGTAACCGTTCGAAACAATTGTAGCCGCAGCCTGAGCCCAGGTGCGAATTTTTATCCCAGTCCTATGCATTGCGTACAGATCAATATCGCTTTCTGAAAATAACTTTTGTGCTCGCCATTGTTAAAGCCCGCCAATAGCAGTAAAAGAGAAATGACGATAACTATTACCACCGGTAATCGATTTGGCGACTTTTCATTTTTCATGCAATCACTTTACCAGTTCGATGAGAGTTTTACCAATATGTGTATTTTCATACATCCCGGTGAAAAGATCGGCGCCGGGGCCATAGCTGAATACCGCAACCATGCTCGCCGAATGCTGATCAGTCGAAAACGAGGGTTTTGCCTTTCTTTCGGTCAATGACCCGTCGGTCAGGGTCAAGCCCCCGGTTTCATGGTCAGCGGTTACGACGACAAGAGTATTGCCATCTTTTTCAGCAAAATCAAGAGCCTCTTTTACGGCAGTATCAAAATCGACGGTTTCGCTCAAAATTTCTTTATAATCATTTTTATGGGACATCAGATCGATCTGAGAGCCTTCGACCATCATGAAAAAGCCCTCGGGCCGCTGAGCCAGAATTTCAATGCCTTTTCTGGTCAACTCACCCAGGGTATAGTCACGTTTGGATGCAAGTGGCAGATGGCCGTCACTGAGAACGGCTGCTAGCTTTTTCGGGGCACCGAGCTGACGAAAAGCATCGATGGTCAAAATCACCGGCATTTTGCGCCGCAAAGCAAACAGAAGATTTTTATCATCCTTGCGCCGGCTACCTGGCATATAACTGGGAATAAAGTTCGTCAGACCGCCGCCAATCATCAGGGCAATATCGGATTGAACCTGTTCTTCAGCGATTTCATTGTAGTTGTTGCGGTTTTCATTATGGGCGGAAAAGGCAGCGGGAGTAGCATGATTCACCGTGCTGGTCACAACAAAGCCCACTGCCTTGCCACTTTCGCGGGCATACTGAAAGACGTTTTTCAGGGGCTTATTGTTGATGTCCACACCAATGGACTTGTTATTGATTCTCTGACCGGTAGCCAATACAGTTCCGGCAGCAGCTGAATCGGTTATGAAATTATCAGCGGATGAAGTGAACTGCAATCCAAGTTTTTTAAAGCGGCGCAGCTGCATCGGACCGTTTTCATGGTCGTTGGCGGTGATGTGGGCAATGCCCATACCATCACCGATCATCATGATGATATTTTTCGGTTTATCGATCGGCTGCGCCTGAACAGCTACTACCGACAGAATTAAAATAAGCAGTACAATGACTGATTGAGTTATTTTTTGTTTCATTTTCATAGCCTTTCCTGTGTTACTTTTTAATAATTTACCCCATTCAGGTTATTTTTTCAAGGTTGCGCCAGCAGGATAGGAATGATTCCTTTAAGAAAGGAAGCTGAAATGCAAAGCCAGAAAAAATCCATTAACCAATGCACCGAATTGTGCCGATGGTAATTGTGCCTGAGATTTTACTCAGGTGAATTTTTACATCGGAGGGTGCGAATGGGTGTTCTGATCCCTTTGTTCAAAACCCGCGAACCAGTGACCGAACTGCCGCTCGACAATGAAGAAAAGCTCCGGGTCAAACTGATCCAGAACTCTATAGAAGCTTTGCGCAAAGAAGAAAAAGCCGTTGAAATAGAGATTTCGGAAAAATGTAAAGAAGAAATCGAACGTCTCAACGTTATCGACAGAAAACTTCGTGATCTGGAAAAAGAATTCGAAGACATCTGCCATGGCCGGCATCGACCGGGTGTCAGGAGTCGCTAGATGCTGAAACATACCGTATTTTCAAACAATTACTTAAACCATCGCCTCGACCGTGAAACCGGGGAATCACCGGAAATCAACGGCAATCTTGCCGTTTCGCCGAAAAAGCAGCCGATCAAACCTTTGGTGGTCTGCCGCAGCAATATGCGAACCTGGTGGGAAGCCGGCTGGAAACAAAAAAAGTAAAGTAAAAAAAGCAATTGGGTAAAAAGCTGTCTCGCAAGAGGCAGCTTTGTTCATTTTAGCCGGCAGAGGATGTCCCGGTGGCGAAGCATGGCGTTTTCCCAGGTAAAGGCCGCCGCACGTTCGACAGCCCGCTGACTGATCTCCGGCTTGAGATTGCAGGCACGACGCATGGCAAGAGCCAGACTTTGGCCTGAAAAAGGTTCGGCATAGCAGGCAGCGTCGCCACAGATTTCCGGCATTGGCCCGATATTCATGGCAACAACCGGGCAACCGCAAGCCATCGATTCGAGCAGAATGTTCGGACAATTCTCGCACCATGAGGTGTAAACCATGGCAATAGCGTTGGCATAATAGCCAGGCAGTCGCTCGCGCGGAATGCCGTCGAGAAACTCGATACGATCTGCAACCCCGGCCGCCACCGCCTTGTTTTTTACCTGCGCAACATACCCGGCATCATAGGCGCGACCGGCAATCAGCACCCTGGGAAGTTGGCGATCGCAAGCAAGAGCCTCGACGATGTATTCAAGCCCCTTGTAGACATAAAGATTCGAGACATAGAGAAAATATGGCTGTGGACCAACGTTTTCCGGGCGGGATGCGTAAGGATTGAAATCGCCGGAAATTCCGTGATAGAGGACCTCAGAATCGACATCACCCCGCAAACGCCTTATCAAACGAGCGGTGGCGTTAGAAAGGGAAATGATGCCATCGGCCCGGCCAATCGAAAAAAGACTGAGCCATTTTAGGGCGAGCATCTGCAGAGTTTTGGCGGCGGACTCATAATGCCAGAGCATCTTGATCGCCTTCGGGGTCAATGGGGCAACATTCTGAATCATTAGAAAAAC
>CAZTHA010000216.1:0-7545 GCA_964613435.1 uncultured bacterium | reverse complement strand
GGTTACCTGGTGGCTTCTGAAGAAACTGAACCCGGTGAAGGCTGGTGCTATGACGATATCGGCAAAGCCTGGAAAAAAGGCCTGAATCCTGCTCAGTTCGCTGCTCTCATCGTCGAAGAATATGCAGCTTCCTATAGTGGTGGCAGCGCCGGCTCTTCTTCTACAACTCAGTCTGCCCTTGATTGTTCAAAAATCGACAATCTTGCCGACGCCATCAATGGCCTTTGCAAAACTGCAATCGCCGGCAATTTTGCCGTAGAATTCAAAAACGCTCTCAACAGTGTTCAGAAATTCTATTACCGAACCAACATCGACCTTGGTCATTTCGCCAAACTGACCAAAAATACCATTAAAGATGAAGCTTATCAGACTGCTGTAATCAAGCTTGAAAAAGCTCTTGACGAAGTAGTCGTAAAAAATGGTCTCAGCGGTTACAACACCAAGAACGCAACCGGCCTGGCCATCTATTTCCCGACTTCTTCCTATAGCTTCTCAGCTCAGTACAAAGAACTGGCCTTTGCTCAGGAAACCATGTGGGAACAAATGGTAAAAGATTATTATGTTAAATCGACCGCCAAGAAAATTCTTGCTGAAGTTGCCGAAGGCAATGTTAATGCCCTCAGAGATTATGTTAACACCGCTAACGAAAAGAATCGCAGTGTAAGCAACGCTCTGATCAGCCAGATCAACTTTGCCGTATTCACCGAAGGCAATGCTGATGCCAATACCCAGGACAGCGTTCGCACTCTGGTAAAGGAACTCAAAGACAAATAAGTCTTAAAAGCTTTCACAAGGAGGCTGTCCCGAAGGGGACGGCCTCTTTTTCTTTACGGAAAACTAATAGAAAAATCCTGTTAATATTTTTGCCCGTTTCAGGTTTCTTAATGGGCGTTGCCATCATCGCAGTGAAAAAAAACTTTTTCGATTTGTTTGGGTAACGTTGCTGAGGTGCTGAGCCGAAGAAAGATTGGCCGATATCGTCTGTAATCGTAAAGTTGAGCAAATTCAGCTGGGCAAATTTTAATCGTGCCGCATAAAACTGCCTAACCGGGCACCTGAATGGTTCTTAATATATCTTTACTCAGGTTGCGGTGAAATGAATTGCGAAAAAAAGAAGCAGGTGATAAAATGACTGGGCGGTCAGTCATTTTATGGTTCTGATGACTGTAATTTTTCTGGAGGCACAACTGGCTTGGCTACTGATAAAAAAGAAAAGATTCTCGAAGCGGCATTGAAGATTTTCACCGACAATGGCTATCATCTGACCAAACTCGAAGATGTTACCAAAGCGGCCGGCGTGGCTAAGGGAACCCTATACCTGTATTTCAAGAATAAGGAAGATCTGTTTCTGCATTGTCTTTTCGATGGTATGGAAAAGGCTATGAAACAGGCGCAGATCATTATAGATGGACCTGGAAATACTGCTGATCGCCTGAAACAACTGGTTCAACTCCAGGCTGATCTGCACGCTCATAATGGTCCACTGATTCAGCAATTCGTCATGAGTGGCAATCAGTTTTCTTCGAAATCAAACTCAACCTGTCAATTTTTTGAAAGAATGCAACGCTGGACAAGCATTTATGCCGAATTTTTCAAGCAAGCAATTGAAAATGGCGACTTTTCTACGCGCCTTACTCCGCTGCAAATGGCGATAATTTTCCACCAGGTCTTCGATCTCAATTTGAAATTCCGACTTTTTGACGCGCCGATGTTTTCACCGGAACAGTGTTTGAGTCTTTTACTGAAAATGTTCAAGTCCGAATCCGGCGATTCGACAGGAGAATAAATCAATGCTTTTAAATCATCCCAAGTTCTTCATTTTTTTGGTCATGTTTTCAATCTTTAGTGCCTGCCCATCCGGGGCTCAAACTGAAATCGATTCTAAATGCGAATCAGCAGAAATAGCCCTGGGAGCAGAAAACGCGTCGACGGCCATTTCCCTCGAAAATGTCGGCCTCGACGATCTTATTGTTTTAGCTCTGGAGCGCAACCGAACCATAACTGGGGCCAAACAGCAGATTGATTCTGCTGATGCCAGAGTTCTTCAGGCCAGGTCTGCGCTCGGAACAAAAATAACCGGCAACTTTCGTCAGGTTCGGGTCGATGATGTCGCAAAATCTGTGGTTGGCGGCAAAACGATCGATCTTGGCAAGAAAGACAGTCAACAGGCATACTTTGAACTTTCGCAGCCGTTGTTTTTAAGCGGAAAAGACCGCTGGGCTCTTAAATCTGCCCGACTAGGCCGAACCCTGGCCGGTTCCGGCTACACTCTCACCCGGCAAAGTATCATTTTAGAAACGACCATGCGCTGGCTGGCCTGGCTGTTTGCCGAAGAAGCTGAAAAGGTCAGCGAAAAGGATCTTGAACTGGCGCAGGCCCACTTTGACCTGGTAACGATCAGGTTCAAACACCAGCAGGTTTCCCAGTTCGAAGTTCTCAGGGCCGAGGTTCGTCTGGCTCAGGCTCGCAGTGATCTGCGAAAGGACCAGAATTCCAGTGAGCTGGCGTTGTTGAATCTGATGAAGATTCTCGATCTCCCGGTTGATACACATCTTTCTACGAGTGAAAAGCTTGAAATGCAGGAAGTTCAAATTGACCTGGTCAGAGATACCCAAACAGCAAGACAACTTCGTGAAGACCTGCGTATGAAAAAGCTTGAAGTCGATATCGCCAGGCAGTCAATTGCCTCGGCACGTAGTGAGAATCAGCCGGTCATAAGTGTTTTCGCTCAAAGTGGAGTTCAGGACCCATCGTCAAAGTCATCTATGGGAAACTATGAGCGCAAGAGTTACTGGCAGGCTGGAGTCGTCGCCAATTTCACTTTGGCTGACGGCGGAATGCGTAAAGGCAAAATCAAAGAAGCCCATTCTCGGTTGACCATTGCCGAAAACTCCTTGCAGGAAGCTTTTGAAAACGCTGATGTAGAAATCAGGCAAGCTTTTTTGACCATTGAAACGGCCCGAGAAGTCGTTGCTGCACAGAAACAGGCACTTAAGCAAGCCGAAGAAGCGCTTCGCCTTGCCGGAGTCAGGTATAACAACGGACTTTTCACTCAGGTAGAGTTGTTCGATGCAGAAAATGCTTATCTGGCCACACGTCTGCAGTATCTACAGGCAATTTTCATCTATCGTCAGTCAGTTGTGTCTTATCAACTGGCAATCGGCAGTTTGGGCCGGGACTTGCTTATTAAAGCCTCTGTACCTTGAATCAGGAGAAATTAGAATGCTTAAAGAAAATCAAATAAAATCCAATAAAGTGCTGAAGCTAGTTTTGGCGGCCGGTCTGATTCTGGTCAACATTTCCGGGAATAGCAATCGTTTATTTGCCGCCTCTTCAACCCAAATGGCAGCATTGCCGCATGGAGCCGATGCCGAAAAGGCTCCTCCGGTGGTTGTCGTCAAAGTCAGCACTGCTGACATAAGTCAGGAACTGCAGACATCCGGTGAAGTTCTTCCCTTTCTCGGAGCAGATATTCACCCGAAAATCGGTGGCGAAATAATTAATGTTAACGTCAGTGAAGGCTCACAGATTAAGCCTGGTGATATTCTTGCCGAAATCGACCATCGCATTCTCGACGCTCAGCTTGAACAGGCAAAAGCCGCAGTTACCGTAGCCAGAGCCGCTGCCGAAGTTCAGGAGGTAATGTACAAGACATCAAAAACTTCCTTGACCTCGGCGAAAGCTCAGTATGAAGCGGTTAAGGCAAATGTCGTTAATCTTGCTACCACAAGAAAGCGTTTTGAGCAGTTGTTCAAAGAGGGCGCAGTTTCGGCTCAACAGCTCGATGACATCGTCGCCAGACATGATGCGGCAAAAGCGCAGCTGGTATCGGCAGAATCAGCAATTCGCCAGGCGGAAGACGGTATCGAAACGAGCCGGGTTACCCTGAAAATGAAACAGGCACAGTTGGCTCAGGCCGAATCAAATCTGAATGCTGTTGAAGTTCAGCGGGAAAACGCTTTTGTCAAAGCTCCCTTTGCTGGAGTTATCACGAGGAAACTGCTTGATCCGGGAGCAATGGCCAACGTGGCGCAGCCAATATTCAGACTCGAACAGATGAATCCGGTAAAGGTCATTGGTAGTCTGGTCGAGAAGGATCTGCTGTCGCTCCAGGCAGGAAAAACAAAAGCGGCGGTCCGAATCGCTCTGCTGAACAGAGAGTTCTCGGGAATTGTTAACAAGGTTTATCCGGCCATCAGCGCCAGGACCAGAACTGGAGAGTTCGAACTGGTGATTGATAATCCTGAGAATGTTTTGCGTTCAGGAATGTATACCAGCATCAGTCTTTACCTCGATACGGCACAGTCGGCAGTCATCGTGCCGCGGGATGCTCTTCTCACTCAGGGCAACGATATGGTCGCCATTCGGGTAAACAAGGATTCGATTGCCGAAAGAGTGAAAGTACGGGTAGGCATTGTGCAGAATACTTCAGCCCAGATTCTCGAGGGTCTCGAACCCGGCGATCTGATTGTTTCGCAGGGTCCTGAACTGGTCAAAACCGGAAGCAAAGTCAAGCCGGTGCTGTTGGAGGATAAGCCATGAATCTATCAGTATTTGGCGTCAAATGGCCGGTTACAACCTCGATGGTTTTTCTGGCCATGGTTCTGCTCGGTGCATTTTCCTGGACTCAGCTCGGTCTCGATCTTATGCCAGATTTCGAAATTCCTGCAGTATCGATCATCACCACCTATTCTGGTGCCGGTCCTCAGGAAATCGAGTCAACCATCACTGAAATCATTGAAGAGGGGGTTTCGACGGTTGAAAACGTCGATGAGATAACTTCCCAATCACTCGAAGGCGTCTCGGTGGTGACAGTTAAATTCAACTGGGGCGTCGATCTTGGTGATGCAACCAGTGATATCCGCGACAAACTCGACCTGGTATCGCGTCAATTGCCTGAAGATGCTGAAAAACCTTTTATTTTCAAATTCAATACTTCAATGATTCCGGTCATCATGCTCGCGGTAACAGCCGATGAAAGCTGGGAAAAACTCGACAAGATCGTCGATCGAAAAATAATCGATTCGCTCAAGCGGGTCAAGGGAGTTGCTACCGCCATTAAGCGCGGTGGTGACGAACGAGGCATTCTCGTTGACCTTGATCGTGAAAGAATCCAGGCTACCGGTTTGACCGGAGATCAGATCGTGGCGCTGCTGGCAGCGCAGAACCTTGACAATCCGGGTGGCCATATCAAACAGGGGCAGTTTGAATATCTGATCAGAACTCCTGGTAAATTCTCAAGAGTAGGAGATCTTGAATCGGTGGTTGTCGCAACCCGCCCTGGTGTCGTTCGTCTGGGCGACGTTGCCGATATTAAAGATGGATTTCTCGAACGTTCAAATGATTTTTTGATCGGTGGAAAGCGTGGCATCGGGGTAATGGTGCAAAAGCAGTCTGGGGCAAATACCGTATCAGTGTCGCAAGCGATCAGAAAAGCCCTGCCGGAAATCCAGGCCGCTTTGCCACCGGATGTTAAAATTCATATCTTCTTCGACACCTCTGATTTCATCAGTAATACCATCAGAAATTTGACTAAGGCGGTTCTATTTGGTGGTGTGGCCGTATTTTTCGTAATTTTCTTCTTTTTACGTGATTTCAAAGCCAGCATCATCGTCTGTACCACTATTCCAACCTCATTGATCATTACCTTCATGTTGATGTACATGGCCGGATTCACCCTCAATCAGATTTCTCTTTCGAGTCTAGCCATCGCTATCGGGATGGTTGTCGACAATGCGATCGTCGTTCTCGATAATATCAAACGCTATCTCGAGCGCGGAGTTTCTTCGCGAGAAAGCGCAATATCAGGGGCTGTCGAAATGGGAACGGCGGTTATGGCTTCGACGCTGACAACCATCGTCATTTTCCTGCCGATCGTTTTCACGACGGGTATGACCAATATCATGTTCGGACAGTTGGCAGCAATTGTCATTATGGCATTGGTGGCATCACTGCTGGCGGCATTGATGCTGACGCCGATGATGAGTTCCAAACTGCTGCGACCAAGCCTTGAAGCACTTAATCAGACTCGGGTAGAGCGTCGTGACTTTCTGGCGCAACTGGAAAAGATATACGGCAAAATTCTCGAAATTGTTCTGAATAATCGCTGGAAAACGGTCGGCGCACTTGGCTTGCTTTTGTTCCTGTCTCTGGGCCTGGCTCGTCTGGTTGGCGCTGATTTTATGCCCGAACAGGATCAGGGGCGACTTACCATCAAATATGAGCTTCCGGTTGGCACCAGGTATGAAATCACTGGTCAGGTCGGCAAAGAAATCGAGAAAGTGATCAGAAAAATGGTGCCGGAAGTTGAGGCGATTCTGGTTCGCTATGGCCGGCCAAGTGGAGATCCTGGTTCGGTTATTACCGGCTCGAAAGAATATTCGCATACCGGTCAGGTTAACCTGCGTCTGGTATCGAAAGAAAAGCGCTCGCGCGGCATCAAGCAGGTAATTGAAGATATTCGTCCTGAGCTGGAAAAGATTCCGGGTGTCGTCATCAGATTCGATTCTGGTGACCCTCTGGCCAACATGATCGGTGCCGGTGGTGCCGGATTTACGCTGAATCTTTATGGTTATGACCTTGAAACCGCTATGAAATGGGCAAAAGAGCTCAAAACGAAGCTGGAAAAAGTGCCTGGTCTAAAAGATCTTGAAATCAGTCAGGACCTGGCTCAGCCTGAGTTGCAGGTGGTTATCGATCGCGAAAAGGCTTCTTCTTTTGGCTTTAACGTTACTGAAATTGCCAGAACCATCGAAACCTACATCAATGGCAACAGCAGAGTCAAATATCAGGAAGACGGGGAAGAGTATGATATCGTCGTGCGCCTGCGCGAAGAAGACCGTGCCCGAACTACTGATCTTGGCCAGGTTCCGCTGATAACTCCGGCTGGGCAGACGATCAGGCTCGAAAATGTAGCCCGAATCGTCAATGAATTTGGCCCGACCAGCATTGCCAGAAACGAACAGGAAAGGTACGTGCAGATTATCGGTCAGGTATATGGGCGCGGTTCGGGTGATGTCAGCGCCGATGCCAGGGAAATAATCGATTCTATACCGGTTCCGCCCGGTTTTTCCTGGCGTTTTGCCGGAAACGAAGAAGAGCGTAAAGAGTCTTTTCTGCTGATGTTTCAGGCGATGCTTCTTGGTATGATTCTTGTTTATATGGTCATGGCGTCCCAGTTTGAATCATTGCTTGCGCCATTTATCATTGGTTTCAGCGTGCCATTCGGCTTTATGGGGGCTATTTTTGCTCTGGTCATAACCGGATTCCGCCTTTCGATCGTTTCATTGCTGGGTTTTTTGATTCTGATTGGTATCGTCGTTAACAACGGTATCGTTTTAATCAGTTACATCAATGTTCTGGTTCGCCGCAAAATGACATTGCGCCAGGCTCTAGCCGAGGCCGGAAAAAGCCGTCTGCGCCCAGTACTTTCTACGACCGCGACGACGATGCTCGGCATGTTGCCGATGACTCTTTCTACCGGTGAAGGCGCAGAAGTATGGGTGCCGTTGAGCTTGAGCGTAATCGGCGGACTCGCTGTCTCAA
>CAZTHA010000215.1:0-7574 GCA_964613435.1 uncultured bacterium | reverse complement strand
CAAAGTGTTGGTATTGTGATTGAAAACGGCTATAGAACCCTCGACGGCGTTGCACGAAGCATGAATATGCAGTTTTCAAATTTGATCGGTCCAACTTCGATTCCTGGAATGCATGCTTCGGTGGTAGATGACGAGATCCGTCTCTCTTATGAGCCACCTGAGGGCGCTGGCGTTTCACAGTCGACGGCAATAAGAATTACCAATGCCGCAGTTGGTTCGGTGCTTGGTTTTAAAGACGGTCTCTACAGCGGTTTTGTTGACGGACAATTGAACCGGGATTATTTGACCTGGGGTTTCACTAAATATAATCCTGATATTGCTTCAGGCGAAACAACCGCAATCGAGTTAAGCGACGGCAACGCGGCAGTGGTAATAAATATCTGCACCGCTATAGGGACTGCAGTCGGTTCTGCCACCCTGGCAGACATGGTTGATTTTGCAACCTTTCAAAACTACGTAAACTCTGAACTTCGAAATGCTTCTGTGGCAATACGTCTTGACCAGGTAGGTCATGGTATGGCCTTTACCTCGACCCGAATCGGCAAGGAGAAAATCTCCGATTACGAATGTCACGAAAGCATTGTCTCAATTCAGGCAATTACCGTTACCGGGGCGCTTGTTACGGCAACGGAAACTTTGCTGAACTACTTCGGACTTGAAGAAGGCACCCGCAATGGCCGGGGCAACACCAACTTTCGAATTCATGTCAAAGATGTCGATCCGCAATATCACATCGGGGCAAACCAATGGGAAGTCATGAAGATTTCAATGTCTGACATGTCGGCTGATGCACTTGGAGTGTCAAAACTCGATATGACAACCGTTGAAGGCGCAGAAAGAGCGATTGGCCGCCTTGACAAGGCTATCGATAAAGTCTCTGCCGAACGTTCAAAGCTGGGTGCATTTCAAAATCGTTTGGAATATGCGATCGCGAACTTGCGCAACATGCATGGCAACGCCACCGCTTCCGAATCTCGTATTCGCGATGCTGACATTGCCCAGGAAATGATCGAATTTACCCGCAATCAGGTGATGAATCAGTCGGGTACGGCAATGCTGGCTCAAGCAAACAGTATTGCTTCAGGGATTCTGCAGTTGCTGAGATAGGAGAAATTAATAGAAAAATAGTTATTTGTTAACGCAAAAGCTTAAAAAATGCGCTTAATCATGTTTTTTGTTTGAAATTCGCTGAAATTCCGGCGTTAGATAACTGCTACTATTGTCGATAATATTAATGTAGATAGGCGAAAGTGTAACTTTTTGGCTTAGAATAGGCAGGGATGCCGACAATTAAAGATTCATGGAGGAATCGAAAAGATGTTTGCGTTTGCTCAAATAATGGAATCAACTGGTTTACCGGTTATTTTATCGCCGGCAGCGAGGGGCTTTGCGCATCAAGCAAAGCTGGAAACTTCGCAAATCATTTCCCTTAATAAATTGCTTTTTCATATGGAAAAGCCGGATTTTAACATTTTAGCTGGTTGCGAAAGGAGTGTGAACAGATATGGAAATTAATGGCGTTGGCAGATCCGGGGCGGAAATTTTAACTCCCACAACTTCTACTGATAAGGTTACCGAGACTCCAGCTCTGGAGAAAGTCGAAGGATTTCAACCCTCTGAGAAGAGTCTGGTAGACACTCAGAAAGAAAACCACGAGAAAAATGAGGAAAAACTCAAAGAAGCGGTCGATAAAATAAATAAGACCGCGGTAATTTTTGACCGTTCTTTGCGGTTTCAGGTTCATGAAGCAACGCATCGAACAATGGTTTCGGTAGTAGATATCGTGCAGGACAAGGTCATCAGACAGATTCCGGAAGAGGAAGTGCTTGATCTTGTTGCAAAAATGCAGGATTACATCGGTTTGATTTTTGATAAAAAGGCCTGAATAAAGAACAGGGCCAGGTCGAACCGACCGGCAGGAGGCAAATTATGGTTAGCAGCATTGATCGAAACTGGGTGGGGGGGCTGTCATCAGGTCTTGATACCCAGAGCCTGATTGAAAAAATGATTCAGGCTGAAAGTTTTCAGAAATTCTCTTTGCAACGCAAACGTAATACAATTTCGTTGCAACAGAGGATGCTGCAGGATATCAATCTGAAATTGTTCAACCTGCAGAGTAAAGCTACAGATCTTACTTTCAGTAGAACATTCAACTCAAAAAAGGTAGATGCCAGCGATTCAAGAGTAGTCGATGCCATTGCTTCAACCGATGCCAGCATTGGCAGTTACACGGTTCATGTTAAACAGCTGGCTACTTCAACCACTGTTGCTTCCAAAGGAAAACTGGCCGGAGCGCTTGAACTTGGTTACAATCTTCAGTCTACCAAGCCGGTGGGTGGTTCTTCAACCACCTTGGGGGCCTTGGGGGTCACTGGCGGCGATCTTAAGCTCGATATCACCTCGGGTGGTTCGGGTACGTTCAATATTTCTACTGGTGCAACCGGTTCGACAACCATAGCCGGACTTATCAGCGGAATAAATACAAGTATAAATAACAAACCCGAACTTAAAGGCAAGGTTAATGCGACCTACGATGAAAAGAACAACCGAATAAAATTCAATCTGCTCGATGATAAACTGAAAATTTCCATAAGTGACACTGGTGTTACTGACATAGTTGCCTCAATGTTCGAAGCTGATGGACAGATTCAGCTTGATAAGAACATTCCAAGCAAAGATTCTTTGTTGATGCCGATTAGATCAGGGCTTTCAGCGACAGTTGCCGATCTGGGAATTGTTCAGGGTACTTTTACGATCGAACGCAGTGGCTCTGGAACGCCCGAGACTTTCGATACCTCTGTTCTGGCTCCTGGCGCAAGCGTTGAAGACCTGATCAATGAATTGAACCATCAAATCGACACTAAGTCCAGCCTGGTTAAGGGTGGGGTGCCGACCGGAAATCCGGCTGATCGTCTGGTCGAATTCAGATTCGATTCCGGCAGTGGCAAACTGCAGTTGGTCAACAAAAATTCAGGTGACAGCAGTTTTTTCAGTATGGCTGACGGCACCGGTGATTTTACCAATATTATTTTCGGCGCGCCGAATAAGATTTCGGCTCTCGACAAGGGTCAGAAACTCAATCAGGAAACTTTTCCCAAGGGGATTACCGCTGGAAAATTCACCGTCGATGGAGTTCAGATTTCTGTTGACGGGGCTACCGACGATCTGCAGGGGGTATTGTCTAGAATAACCGCCCTGACAGATATCAACGCTGAATATGATTCCGAGAAAGATGTTATCCGCCTGACTCGAAAGAATGGCAGTCATGATCCGATAGGTCTTGGATCTGCTACTGATACCAGCAACTTTCTCGCGGTGACCGGGTTGATTGCCGGAACTCAAGCCTCATCTGCTGAATTGCAAAGTTCGGCAAGTCTTGGCAAAACTCTGGCTCAAGCTCAGGGCAGTGATATTGCCACTGAATTCGGTGTTGGTGCGGGAACCTTGAAGGTTATGGTCAACGGAGTTGCCAATAACATCAATTACGATGGAACCGAATCACTGTCGGACATTCTTGACAAGATCGGAAAAGTCGATGGCGTAGAAAAGGCTTATTACGACGCTTCTTCAGGTAAAGTAGTCATTAGCACCAGTGAAAAAGGCTCTTCAGCAACTCTCGAAATTCAGGATGTTGCGGGGACTTTGGGGGCTGCTCTTGGTATTGCTAGTGGCGAAGTTACTGGTCAGGATACCGGCTCTTCCATTGAAAGCCACAGGTCGATTTCCGATGTGAAGACTGCCGCAACTCTTGATAAGGCCGGCTTCGCCACCGCAATAAATGGTGGAACCTTCACGATCAACGGGGTACAGTTTTTCATCAACAATCCTGGTTCGATGACTCTTGATTCATTGATAAATTCTATTAACACCAATGACAAAGTCGGCGTTAAAGCCCATTTTGATCCAACAAACGGAGAGTTCGTTCTTTCTTCAACTCAGACCGGTAATACCGCGATTGCCCTGGGCTCAGCCACCGACAGCAGTAACTTTCTTTCGGCCATGGGTTTGATTGGGACTACGCAAAACGTCGGCAAAAATGCGGTTTACAGTATTGATGGTATTTACGGTGGTGCTGACCAGATCAGCCAGAGTAACACTGTCAGCGATGCGGTCGAAGGAGTTACCTTTTCGTTTTATGATGTCACCGGTCCTTCCGGTGAGGTGATTGGAATCGATGCCGACACTGAAGTGGCAAGAACTGCGATCGACGAGTTTCTTGAATTGTACAATGATGTGACCACCAATATTTATCAGAAGCTCACTGAAGAAAGAAACTGGGATCTGGATGCGTTGAATGATGATGAAATGAATGCCTTGGGCGAAGCAGATTTGGCTGCCTATGAAGAGGCATTTTCCGTAGGTCTTCTTTCCGGCGACAGCACTCTACGCAGTGTCAGATCGCAGATGCGCCTGGTAATGTCTTCGGTGGTTCCTGGCATCGACTCAGTACTTGACAGCCTTTCTGAGATAGGAATCTCAACCGGGGTCATCGGTTCCAGTTATCAGGATACTATGGTCGGTACTTTACAGGTGACCGATGAACAGAAGCTTACCGATGCGTTGACCGACAATCCGCAAAAGGTTGCTGATCTATTCGGCAAGGATGACAGTGATACTAACAAAATGGGCATTGCCCGTAGATTGAAAGAAGCTTTGAACCAATTTACCAAATCTGATGGTATACTGACCAAACGCGTTGGTCGTTCGGGCGTGGCAAATTCAAACAGTCAGTTCGATCAGCAGATTGGTACGCTTAATAGTCAGATTGCCAACCAGGAAGACAGGCTAAAATCTCGCGAAGAAGCTTTGTTAAAGCAGTTTGCTGATCTTGAATCTGCCATGTCTGATTACCAATCTCAGTCTCAGGCATTTGCCAGCCAGTTGGCTCAATTGAGCGGTGGTAACTAATTTTTTTGATGCAGGAAGGTGCGAACTTGGAAATTTTGCTGAATGGCAATTCTTTGCCAGTTGAAGGACTTGATAGAGACAGTCGTTTGTCTGAGCTGATAAGCATTGTCGAAGATTCCCTAAAGGGAAGCGGTTCGACAATCGTTGACATTCTTGCAGATGGGGAGAGCATTTCGCCCGATGACAGCAGCAGATTGGATGAAGCGAGAATTCTCGATTTTGAAAAGATCGAACTGGTAAGTGCTACGGCACAAGAAATGGTTGAGTTAGCCGTCCAGGACGGTGGCGAAGGCCTTGAACACCTCGAAGAAATGGCGGTTGAAATTGCCGGAGAGTTGCGGGTTGGCCGGATTAAAGAAGCAATGGATCAATATCTTCAGCTTATCGATGGTATCGAATGGTTTTCAACTATGCTAAAGAACGCCGATCGAGCATTTGCCTCAGTTATGGCTGAATCTTCTCTTGAAGTAGATCGACAAAATCTGATCAGTAGATTGGCTGAGCAAACTCAGGCAATTCAGGGTGCCCAGGAAGGTGAAGATTGGGTAGGTCTGGCAGATATTCTCGAATACGAATTCCCTGAGCTTTTTCAAGATGGAAAGAAACTATTTGAAAGGTTGCTTGAAGCCTGATGAATGAAGCTGTTTTAACCGGTAATCTCAACCTGCTGAAGCGTAATCCCGCTTTAAGCAATGTTGTTTCGCAATGGCAGAAAAGCGGTTGCGAAAAAGATTACCTGTTGGAAATGGCTAAATCTGGGGTTCCAACTTTGATAGTTCAGCCCGACGGCGGCAAGCCCATGGGTTATCACAGTCGTTATGATCCGGTTAAAGAAGCGGAAAAGCAGATCGATGCAGCCTATGATGGTCAGACGCATGTTCTGCTATTGGGATTCGGCCTGGGCTATATGGCAGAGGCTTTACTGAAGAGGTTGCCGACGACGGTCAGTGGCCCGCAGATTTTTGTGGTAGAGCCGGATGTTGGCGTTTTTAACGGTGCGCTCAGGTCGCGTGACCTTAAAGCATTGCTCGCAAGCCCGCGTATTGCCTGGTGTGTGGGCATGACCCCAGATCAGATTGGTGATTTCTGGAACACGAATCTTGACTGGACGGTGCTGGACAAGTTGGCGATCATCGATCACCCACCGAGTATGGCAAGATTCAAAACTATTTTTGCCAGGGTTGTCGAGAAGATACGGTATCTTTGCAACCGCTCGAAAGGCAATCTGGTTACCTTGATGCATGCCGGCTTCGAATTTCATTCGAACAATTTTGCCAATCTGGCCGAGAGCTTTGTTATGCCTGGTATTGGCCGATTGTTTGATAAGTTTGCTGGTGTTCCGGCTATCATCGTTGCTGCTGGGCCTTCTCTCGACAAAAATATGCATCTGCTCAAAGAAGTTAAGGGCAAATTTCCCATTCTTGCTGTGGATACTGCTTTTCGGCAGCTGATCGCCAACGGAATCAAGCCAGATATTGTCTGCGCTGCTGACCCGTCTTACGAAAATTCGCTTGATTTTGTCGGTGTGGAAAACGTTGATGAGGTGGTTCTTGCGGTTGAACCGATGACACATCCGGACATCTATGATAGCTTTTCCGGGCCCAGGATGCTGATGACTTTTGGCGGGGGGCTTTACCCGATTTTTGAACAATTTCGTGAGCCAGTAGGGAAGTTGGTGTGCTGGGGATCAATTGCGACCACGGTTTTTGATCTTGCCAAAAATATTGGTGCTGATCCATTGGTATTCATCGGGCTGGACCTGTCTTTTGCCGATGGTCGTCTGCATGCGCGCGGCTCGTATTCCGACGATATGCTTTACGAGAAAGTCAATGCCTATAATTCGATTGAGCACGAAACCGCTGATTATATACTTACCCGTGGTACTTTTAAGTTTTCCAGACCTGATGGCATGGTTTTGTATACCGATCAGAACATGAAGCTTTATAAAGATTGGTTTGAGGATCAATTTCGTCAGATCGATCGTTTGGTAATCAATGCTACTGAAGGTGGGGTCGTCGATCGCTATGTCGACCGACTCAGCCTTGGTCAGGTGATTGAAAAATATGCCGACCGGTCGGCAGATGTTGCAGGAATTATCGCTGAAGCTTTGCAAAATCCGGTCAAGGCTGATATTGGTGCTTTATTCAATCACCTGAATTTTATTAGAAAAAAGATCAGCAAAAATGAAAGCTTGATGCGGCGTTCAGTAGCAACATCAAAAAAGCTGTTGCAAAACCTGGGCAAGGTTTTGCCGGCAAAGTTGACTGGTACTGCGCACGCTGAATTTTATGACATTCTTAAAAGTCATGATGATTTATGTGGCGATAAAGAGCTTTTTCCGTGGCTTTCGATTCATCAGGCCAAGTTTATTACCCGCCACATAATGGAGTTGAATAATATCAAAGCAAACACTGAGGCGACTGTTGCTGACTGGTTGAATGAAACCGGAGCTTTTTTTGCGGCTCTTGACCGATTTCACCAGTATCAGTTGCCTTTGCTTGATAAAACGCTTGAAGAATTAGATAAGGCAGGCAGAGCAAACAAACAATTCAATGGGGGAGAATCGAAAAGATGAACAACCCTTACAATCAAAATGCTGCCTATCGAAAAACTCAAATTGAAACAGCCTCACCAGAGGCACTGATTTTGATGCTCTATGATGGAGC
>CAZTHA010000214.1:0-7595 GCA_964613435.1 uncultured bacterium | reverse complement strand
CGACGACCTTTTGAATGCCATTCAAACGCGCTCCCAACTGCGCCACAGCCCCATTCGGTAATGACTAGAATATCATAGTTTTATTTCCGAGTCAAGACATTAGTCAATTTTTGTTTCGCGCAGCATTTTTGCCGCATCCTCGGGCGGGGTGGGGTTGATATAGAAGCCCGAGCCCCATTCAAAACCGGCAATTTTAGTGAGTTTGGGAATGATCTCTATATGCCAGTGATAAAAATCTTTATAAGAATCTGAACATGGTGATGTGTGCAAAACAAAGTTGAACGGCTGGCCGGGCAAGAGTTGCTGCATTTTTTTCAAGGCAGTTTGCAGAGCTTTGCCAAGGCTAGGTACCAGGCTGTTTTCGATCAGTTCGAAAGAAGCCAGATGATTTTTCGGGGTAATTTCCATTTCGAAGGGAAATCGCGCCGCGAATGGGCAGAAAACTATGAATTGGTCATCTTCGTAGACAACCCGCGATCCCTCCTTGGATTCCTGCTTGACGATATCGCAAAAGAGGCAGCGGTCATGATAGTGATAGTATTCTCTGGCGCCTTCGAGTTCTTCTTCAATACGTTTGGGAATAATCGGTGTCGCTACGATGTGTGAGTGAGAATGGGAAAAATTCGAGACTCCCTTGCCGCTATTCTTAACAATCATAAAATGCTTGAAGCGGGGATTCTTTTTTATTTCAAGAAGCCGCTGCTTGTAGGCCCAGATTACCTCGCGCATCTGCTCTTCACTAGCATTTTGCAAAGTTGTCAGATGATCTGGAGTTTCAACGACAACCTCGTGAACGCCAATCGAATTCATGGCGTCGAACATGCCGATGCCTTCGCGGCCGGAGTCGCCTTCGGGAGCCAGGATTGGTGAACGATCAGGGATAACCCTTACCCACCAGCCTTTGCTGTTGGCTTCTGTTCCGGCGGTTCGAAAAGCAAGTGTCTCACCCGGGGTTAAATGTTCGTTGCCTTCACAAAAAGGGCAGGTCGCAGGGTCATCGATAGTTTCTTCAATCTTTTTGAAGTCGCTTGGTCTTTTGCCGCGCTCTGGGGAAATGATCACCCATTGCTTCAAAACTGGATCTTTTCTTAATTGTGGCACTTTTTACTGCTCCTTGGTTCAGTCGGAACCATTTTTTAGTAGGAATCTCGTGGCATTTTCGGGTGGTACCGGGTTGATATAGAAGCCGGAACCCCACTCAAACCCTGCAACTTTGGTCAGTCGCGGCATAATTTCTATATGCCAGTGAAAATAGTCCGAACAAAGCTCGCCGCAGGGTGATGTGTGAATTACATAGTTGAATGGCGGGTTGCCGAGAGTTTTAACCAGGCGTCGCAGAGTGCCATGCATAATGTCGGCAAGCCCTTCGGTTTCGCTGGGATCGATGTCGCCGAAAGAATCCTTGTGTTCTTTAGGTGCTATCCAGGTTTCGAAAGGGAAGCGCGAAGCGAATGGTGAAAACGCGACGAATTGCTCGTTTTCGTGAATTATGCGGTTGCCTGAACTCAATTCCTGGCGGATTATGTCGCAGAAAACGCATCTCTCTTTGTAGTAGTAATACCTTTTTGCGCCTTCAACTTCTTCCATGGCTCGCTTGGGAATGATCGGCGTTGCAATGAGCTGTGAATGAGGATGGTCGAGGCTGGCTCCGGCGGCGGCGCCATGATTTTTGAAAATGAGAATGTAGCGAAAGCGTCGATCCCGCTTTAAATCGCGATAACGGTCGGCATAGGTGCGGATGATTCTCGCAATTTGTTCTTTTGAATAATTTTGAAACCCGGCTTCGTGTTCGGGTGATTCGATTATCACCTCGTGGGCACCGATACCATTCATCATATCGTATACGCCCAGGCCAGTCCGATCAAGGTCGCCCTCAATCTGCAAAGCTGGGAATTTGTTAGGGATAACCCTTACTTCCCAGCCGGGCTGATTCGGCAGTGTGTCCGGGCTTCGATAAGACATGACTTCATTGGGAGTCATGCTTTCGTTGCCACTGCAGAAAGGACACTTATTGCTCTGTCTTGGCGTATTATTGATTTTGAAATCTTTGGGCGATTTGGCTTCTTCGTGAAGTATGATCACCCAGCGTTTGGTCACGGGATCTTTTCTCAATTGTGGCATGAACAGGTTTTCCCTTCCCGGGATTGTCTAATTTGCAGGTATTATACAACAAGCTGGCAGAACTGATCAATTTTAAAAAAGAAATTCGAAAACTGACTGTACACTCGGGGCGTTGTATTTTGCACAACATTCAGCACCGGGTGCTGCAAAAAACAGCGTTGAGGTGCAAGGAGTCGGGCTGCCCACGCCAAGAAGAGGTGGCAGGCAAAATCTAGTTGACAACAAGCTTAAGCTTGGTTAATCTATTACGAAATGGAAATAGTGTACTCTTTGGTATACAAAGCGATTTTAATGTAGAGGTAGAACTGTGGGACGAAAGAGAACTTGCGAACTTCCTTTTTGTAAAGGAGTTGTTGAGGGCACCAGAAATAAGCGCAGATGCGATAAGGACAGAAACATCCATCTGCATCAGGTCATTTCCAAAAATGTTCGGAAGATCATGAAATACATCGAGTCAAAAGAAGATTTGACTGCCAATGATGTTAATCGCGATCTTTTCAAGAGCAAGCTCGACAAGAATGAAAAAGGTTCAATGTATCGCTTGTTTCAAGCGATGGTTCGGGAAGGTTACCTTCTTGAAAAAGGCAAAAGAGGCGGTTTGAAGGTCTATGCCTTTTCCGGTAGCAATGGCGCTGTCATTGAAGAAGAAAAGATTGCCGAAGCCCCGGTTCAGGCAGTCGTTGCTGCTCAGCCCCAGCCTCAACCCAAAACCAGGCATTTAAGCCCGGAAGAAATACTTCTTGGGAAACTTCGCGAATTCGTTCATTCCAAGAGTGGGCAATGGAATCACGAAGACTGGCTTTGGTTGATCAATCGCCAGGATATCCGTGAATACGGGCTCTCTGAAGCTGACATCGGCCGAATCCTTGAAGAAGAGAAAACCCGTTACTGGGTTCAGCGAAACCATTATTGACAAGATGTTCCTGTAAAGCTTTTCTGATTCGGTAGCAGTTTTCTTTTATTGGTTTGTCGTCTCGAATCGCTGAAAAAAAAGCCACCCGTCGCCATTTGTATTGACTCAAAGGCGGCGGGTGTTTTTACGTGAAATTGTGTGTTGAAATGGCGAGAATAATGCTGAATCCCGCCTTGCACGCGGTTGGAAACAAGGGCTAAGATTGCCTGACAACTTTGCATGGTGGCCTGTCAGCCAAAAAGGGTCAGGCCACCATGATGCTGTCTATCTCTTTCCAGATCGAGTCGCAGAGGTTTTTTCTGAAGACGGCCGCTCGGAATACTTTATGTTCGGCCTGGTACATTTGAAGTTTGTCCTGGCGGTTCCAATCAAGGCAGGCGCGGATATTGGCAAGACGGTCGGCGGCTTTGACGATCAAAGCCACTTCGGCAAAACCCTTGACCTTAGCCATTTTGGTATAGGTTAGTTTCTTGCGATATTCTCGGGTTTGGCCAGGCTCATCGGTTAAAATTTTAACAGCTTCGGCGACGGATTTTCCAAACCGGGTTTCAATTTCATCGGCACTTGTGTCAGTGTCTTCAACCGTGTCGTGGAGATAGCCGATAATTTGGGCTTCTTCGCCATAATCGGCAAGAATGGCGACGACCTGGTCGAGGTGGTAAATATAAGGTTCCTGGCCGTAAAGCTGATCTTTGTGCGCTCTGAGCGCGAATTCCCGTGCTTCTTTAATTTTGTCGATCATTTTTTGCTTTCTATCTGAAGGGTCTCTTTATGAATCGGACAATAAAAAGAGCTGCCCCGAATGAGGCAGCTTTGCTGGTTAAGTATTGTTTGCGAAATTATTCGTCTTCGTCTTCGAAGTCGTCTTCTTCATCTTCGAAGTCGTCGTATTCTTCGAAATCATCTTCATCGTCAAGGTCTTCTTCTTCTTCGTCTTCTTCGAAGTCGTCGTCTTCGTCAAAGTCGTCCTCTTCCTCTTCTTCTTCTTCTTCTTCTTCGAAGTCGTCGTCTTCGTCGTCTAGATCTTCTTCTTCGTCGTCGAAGTCTTCTTCTTCGTCGTCGAAGTCTTCTTCATCGTCGTCGAGATCGTCTTCGTCTTCTTCATCTATATAATCATCGTCGTCGAAGTCGTCAAAATCGTCTTCGTCGTCGAGATCTTCTTCATCTTCATCGTCAAGGTCATCCCAGTCAGTCTGGGCTGCGAGAACTTTAATTTCTTCATTTTCAAACATCTTCGGCATGACGATAACCCCTTTCTAATAAAAGCGATTGATAGATTAATCTTAATTAGATTTGAATGCAATATAGGCATACTTTAAAATGTGTGTCAACAAAAAAAGTAAAAAAACAATCAAGAGTAGTCGCAGGCAGATCGAATAATTAAAGATTGTTTGTTGATCAACTGTACGATTGCCGCCGGGTCGGGGTACCTAAATTCCTTGACTTAAAAACGTTGTTGGGATATACTGAACGTTCCATTTATGCTCTGAGGTATTGAAAAAGGAGTCTCATCGATGTTTCAGAATCTTTCTGAAAAGCTTGCTACGGTCTTCGACAAACTGCGCAGATCCGGTAAGCTTACGGAAAAAGATATCGAAGTTGCGCTTAACGAAGTAAAGATGGCATTGCTTGAAGCAGATGTCAACTTTCGTGTTGTCAAAAATTTCGTTAAGAGCGTCAAAGAGAAGGCGATGGGCGCTGAGGTTCTCTCAAGCCTGACTCCCACTCAGCAGGTAATTAAAATCGTCATGGCTGAACTGACTCAATTGTTGGGCCAGGAACGGGCCAAGGTTCAGATCTCACCCAAAAAGCCGACAGTTATTATGATGGCTGGTCTGCAGGGCTCTGGGAAAACGACGACAACTGCCAAGCTTGGCCTTTATATGCGAAAAGAGGAAAAGAAGAATCCTTTGCTCGTTGCCTGTGACGTTTACCGTCCTGCCGCGATAAAGCAGTTGCAGGTTCTTGGCGATCAGTTGAGTATGAAGGTTTTTGCCGGCGAAACCGGCACCAGACCCGCCGAAATCGCTCGCCAGGCAATAGAACATGCGCGCGACAATGACTTTGATGTGGTGATTCTTGATACCGCCGGCCGTTTGCATATCGATGAGCAGATGATGGGCGAAATTAAAGAACTTAAAGAAGTTGCTGCTCCCCATGAAGTTCTGCTGGTGGTCGATGCAATGACCGGCCAGGACGCAGTCAACATGGCCAAGAGTTTCAATGAAATGCTTGAATTGACCGGTCTGATTCTGACCAAACTCGATGGCGACGCCAGAGGCGGCGCGGCTTTGTCGATAAGAGAAGTTACCGGTAAACCGGTAAAATTTGTCGGTATCGGTGAAAAAGCATCAGCTCTCGAACCATTTTATCCTGAACGAATGGCGCAAAGAATTCTCGGAATGGGCGACGTGCTTACGCTGATTGAAAAAGCCCAGGCCAATATGGATGCCGAGAAAATGAAGGAAATGGAAAAGAGGGTTCTTGAAGCGGAGTTCAATTTCAATGACTTTCTTTATCAGCTCAGCCAGATCAAAAAAATGGGACCACTCGACCAGCTTCTCGGCATGATTCCGGGAATGTCGGGTATGGCCGGCAATCTTTCTGAATTTTCCTTCGATGATAAAAGATTTAAAAAGTTTGAAGCAATCATTCTTTCCATGACCAATGCCGAAAGAAATTGTCCCGATCTGATCGACGGATCGCGAAGAAAACGCATTGCTGCTGGAAGTGGTAACGATATTCAGGACGTCAATCAGTTGCTCAAGCAATTTGCGCAGATGCGCAAGATGATGAAGCAGCTTGGCAGTCTTGGCAAAAAACGCTCGAAAATGTCGAAATTTTTTGGAATGTAAGCGCCGCTTCGCGCGGTTTTAGTATTAGAAAAGGAGTTTATATCAATGGCCGTTTCAATCAGACTGAAAATGCTTGGAACAAAACATCGCCCCTGTTACCGCATTGTGGCTCTCGACAGCCGCAAAACCCGTGACGGGAAAACCCTCGAAAATCTTGGACAGTATGCTCCCCTTACCGAGCCTGCTGGCCTGGAAATTCGTGAAGACGCCGTTCTTGAGCTGCTCAATGACGGTGCTGTTCCTTCTGAAACCGTAAAGAACCTTCTCAAGCAGAAGGGCATCATCAAGGTTCCCCAGAAGAATGAAAAGGGCGAAGTTAGATTCGTTTGGACCAAACGTGCTTGATAGCACAGCCTGGAGTACTGTTAAATGACAACAATGGTTCAGGGTATGCTGGAAAAGCTGGTGAAAGCTCTGGTAGAGCATCCGGAAGAAGTGGTTGTGACCCCAATCGAAGGCGACAGTACTGTCGTTTTTGAGGTTCAGGTTCATGCCGACGATACCGGTAAGATAATCGGCAAAAAAGGTAGAACGATCAACGCTCTGCGCACGATTATAAGATCATCAGCCACTACTGGTGCCAAGAAAGTGATAATGGAACTAGTCTGAGCATTGCTCAGACCGGTTTGAAAATGATGACTCCCGGAGTTTTCAAGTTCAGTAAAAACTCTTCTGATGCTGAATCAGAATGGGTAGCAGTGGGCAAGATACTCAAGACCATCGGTCTGGATGGGTGGGTTCGTGTCAGCATCATGACCGATTTCCCCGACAGATTTGAAGAAGGAGCGCAGTTTCATTTTCAAGCCAGGGCGGGTTCGCCCGTGCCATGCACAGTTGCAGATGTTCGCGAGCATTACAACGAGAACATTCTTGAAGTAAGGTTCGCCGGTCTCGATGATCGTGATGCGGTAATGCCGTTCACCGGTGCCTATCTGGTGATACCGAAAAGTGAACGGGAGCCGGCTGACGATTCGAGCTTTTATCCTGACGAAATTCAGGGTCTGGATCTTCTTTCGCCTTCTGGCGAAAAGGTGGGAACGGTTTTGAAACTCGAAGCCGACGTTCCCAGCCCATATCTGGTAATCGATTCCAGTGAGTATGGCGAGGTTCTGATTCCTTTTCGCAAGGTGTTTTTTGCTGAGATAAGCAAGAAAAAGGCACGATTGAGACTGAGTCAGGATCTCTCTGTGCATGTGCCGGCAGGTTGATATGCGGGTAGATATTGTAACCCTGCTACCCGGGATCTTTGACAATGTATTTGCTGAAAGCGTTCTCGGCTCGGCTATCAGAAACGGCCTGATCGAAATAGTTCTGCACAATTTTCGTGAATACGGCGATGGTCGGCATAGAACGGTTGACGACACACCTTTTGGCGGCGGTCCGGGCATGGTATTGAAGCCAGGCCCTTTGATCAACTGTTTGAACGAAGTGCGCGCAGCGGCCCAGCCGGCTCCAGTCATTGGCCTGACTCCTCAGGGAGTAAGGTTCGACCAGCAGGCTGCCAGACAACTGGCTCATTACGAGCGGATAATTCTGGTCTGTGGGCGCTACGAAGGCTTCGATGAGCGGATAATCAACGAGTTTGACCTTCAACTGTCGATTGGTGACTATGTGTTAACTGGCGGTGAAATTGCGGCAATGGCTATTGTCGATGCAGTTTCCCGCATGATCCCGGGAACAGTTGGCAGGCAGGAATCGGTAGAGCA
>CAZTHA010000213.1:0-7648 GCA_964613435.1 uncultured bacterium | reverse complement strand
CATAAAGAGAGTCCTGACCGATTTGCAAAAGCAGACATTCACCCGAAGATTCAACCAGCTTACGATATTTCTCTTCGCTTTTCTGCAGCGCAGTTTCAGCTTTCAAACGCTTGCCGTCAGTGGCAATGCTATCCCAGAGCAGCAAGCCCAAAAGAATTAAAACGGCCAGCATTACCACCAGGCTCAGTATTAAAAGCTTGTGCCGGGCGGTTTGTATTTCTTTCTGCACGTCATCGATATAGACTCCAGTGCCGATTACCCAACCCCAGGGCTTAAAACCCTTGACAAACGATAATTTCTCAACGATGCGATTGGGGTCGTCCTTCCATTGCCAGCGATACTGCAGATACCCGGAGCCCGAATTTTTTACGATTTCGGCCATCTCGACGAATATTCGCTTGCCGTCAGGATCCCGAAATTCCCGAAGATCCTTGTTCTCAAGATCGGTTCTATAGGGGTGAACGATCATGCGCGGATGCAAATCATTTACCCAGAAGTAGTCCTTCATCTGCTGCCCATAATGCAGACTGCGCAATTGTTCGATACTTCTTTTTCTTGCTTCGTCGCTGGAAATAAGCCCGGCGGCAGCATCCTGCTCGTGCCGGGCCATGATATTCCAGGCTGAGTTGGTCAATTCCCGGATCATCTCGCGCTTTTGCTCGAGAATTGCATTTTCCAGAGAAGGCAGAATCACGACGAACATTGCCGCAAAAAGCAGGCCGATACTGATAACTACAATCAATACCGCCCTGATCGCAAATGAAGTCATGTTCTGTCTTTTCCCCTGTTATCAGGCCTGGGTTGCGGCTGGTGCTTCCTGACTCGGTTGGGTTGCAAGGGATACAACAATCAACATCAGAAAACTCAGGGGAATCGAAAACAGTCCCGGGTTGCTGAATGGTATTGGGGCGCTTGCCGGGTCGAGTCCATACATCGAATACATGGTCGGTGAAAGCATGATTATGCCCACAGAACTTATTATTCCGGTGTAAATAGAAGCTACGATACCGGCAGCTGTAGTTTTTTTCCAGAACAAAAGCATGAGAATCGAGGGCAGGTTAGCCGAAGCCGCAACCGCAAAAGCCAGACCAACCAGAAACGAAACGTTCACTCCCTGAAAGATGATGCCCAGAAAAATGGCAATGATGCCGATGCAGAAAGCTGAAATCTTGCCGGCCATTACCTTTTGCTTCTCATCCATTTTCTTTCCGGCCCAGCGGTCGAGAATGTCGTGGGCAACCGCACCCGAACCGGCTACGATAAGACCGCTGACCGTTCCCAATACTGTGGCAAAAGCTATTGCAGATATGATCGAGAAAAGAAAAGTCCCAAAAGAACGGGCCAGTAAAGGCGCCGACATGTTGTTGTCGAGCGGGTTTACCACCGAATTGCTCATCGCACCCAAACCCATATACAGAGTCAGAATGTAAAAGAAACCAATGGTGGCAATGGCGACAATGGTTGATTTTCTGGCGCAGGCCGGACTCGGAACCGTATAATAACGAATGAGAATGTGGGGTAGCGCAGCAGTGCCCAGAAACAGAGCCAGCATCAGCGAAACGAAATCGATCTTCTGAATCAGCGTGCCTTCAACCTTGAACTTCATGCCTGGGCGCATAATCTTGTTGCCTGTCGTGACGGTGCTGTAAAAAACCCTAACCTGGTCGTCGCCATCAGTAAATTTGGCATCCTTCCAGACTCTTACCCGGGTTCCCGGATCAGCGATTTTAGCCAGGAACGAAAATGGGCCAAGCGCCCCGGTTTTGGCTTCTTCACCGGTTTTTCCGGCGATGGCCTCAAGATTGCCGACCTGGCGCAACTGATTTTCCTTGGAAGCCGGCAGCCCATTGATGATAATGCTGCCATCTTTTCGGGTTATCTGATGCTGGGTTTCATGCAGGGTGGCCTGATTACTTTCAGCTTGGGTGGATATTTTCCAATAGGTTACGGCGTTCTCCGATTCGATTCGGGCAAATTTTACCGAACCACTTTCGATTATCCGGTCAAACTTGAAGCCGGGTTGGGAAATTTCCAGGGCTGTTCCGTTAAAAGTCGCATCAAGAGTGCGGTATTGATAAAACGGAACCTTGCCGCCCTGGTCGGGTTCAGTAGACAAGCCGCGGTTAAGCAGAAAAACCGTGAGAATTGTCGAGAAAACGACGAGCAGTGCCCCTTTGAGAAACTGCACATAAGTCGTCGAAGTCATACCGGCCGTCGCGACGATAATGATGACGATCAGGCCGACAATGACAACTCCGGCGGCGTGCGGCCAGCCAAGCAGCGGAGTTACCAGAACTCCCGCTCCGACCATTTGTGGAATCAGGTAGAAAAGAGAAACTATCAGTGTACTGATTGCCGCCGCCAGCTGAATTCCCTTGGAATTGAACTTCGCATCGAGAGCATCGGTGAATGTGTATTTGCCCAGGCGCTTCATTGGCTCGGCCACGACAAACAGGGCGACTATCCAGCCGGCCAGATAGCCGATTGAATACAAAAATCCGTCATAGCCGGCAACGGCGATCATGCCGCAGATGCCAAGAAATGAGGCTGCTGACAAGTAGTCGCCGGCAAAGGCTATGCCGTTAACCGCCCAATGAATGGTGCCACCCGCAGCAAAATAACTCGAAGCCGAGCGTGTTTGCCTGGCAAAATAAAACGACAGGCCGAGTACCAGACCAACAAAAAATACAAAAAGGATTACCGGCATGGCTTCCATCAGCTTTTCTCACTTTCGCTGTCGGCAGCGCGTAGCTCGATTTCCTTGTTCGTGCAGATATGATTGTAAATTAAAGCCAGCACAAGCGCCGAAACAATCAGAAAAAAGCCGTAAAAAGTGGCCAGATTAAGTTCGAACAGAATTTTCTCTTCCATCAATGTGGGTTTTAAAAGATTAATGGCCACGAAACCAGCATAAATGAGGCCATATAAAGCGAACATCCAGGCACCAAACCTGGTTTTGAAGTCGGCGCCGTAATCTTTTCCCGATTGCGCGGCAGGCTGATGTAGCATAGCAGAATCTCCGGTAGTTAAAAATAGTGACTTTTCCGGGCAGATTCCGTGGGAATGGCTTAAAGATACGTCAGGTTCAAGCCGGAAATGTTTCTCGAATGTATACCCAGTTGCCCGTCAAGTCAAGAAATTGCTAAAACAATAAATGCCCCGGTAAAAATTCCGGGGAATTTTTTCTTGGTTATCCCTCAAAAGCTTCCCTATATCTATTATTCATATAGGCAGCTTTTGCTTCGATGTCAAGAGCGATTTAGAATTCGGCGAATTCTCGCTTTCCTGGCTTCTATAAGTGCTTTGAATTCTTCAAAATCATTTCTCGTGGCCGCTTTTTCCGTGCGCAGGGTTTGCGAATTCTCCAGAATCCGGTCGATTACCGAGACTGCTTCGCTGGCGCTGACAAGCTCTTTGCCCTTGAGAAGATTGTTTTCATAGCCCATTTTTATGCCGGCCTTGCTAAGAAAAGCCAAAGATCTGGCCAGACCCGAGTTGGGGCTGACATCGGCATAAAGGTTGTTGTCGTCGACCGTTTGAGTTGGCAGTGCTCTCACCATTACCGAGGCGAGATGCGCCAGAGTGGCCCTGCTTACCGGTTTCTTCGGGTTCATGTTTCGGGTCAGATATTTAAGTTCGGTTATGTAAGCGGGCATTTCCGCCTGAGCCAATATGCCCTGTAGCATTACATTCAGATCCTGCAGGCGGATCCGGCGATCGTTTTCCAGGTCGAAACTGCATTTGATCTGGGAAAAAGCACCGGCTTTCTGCAGCCTTTCCAGGCTTAACCCACCGGCCTGAACCGTTTCGTCCTTAGGTTGGCCTGCTACAACCACTGTTTTGTCGTCTTTTCCGGAAAATGCGTCGTAAATTCGCTTGAAAAGCACCAGGGCGTCGGCGGTCTTAAGATTGTTGTCCGGGCAGAATCTTCCGTTGGGCATTCCCTTGATAATGCCTCGATCGATTACTACCGCAAGGCCTGGCATGTATTTTTCTTCGATTATCCAGTCATAGAAAGGCTGAAATGTTTGTGCTTCGTTGCTTTTGTCGATAAGATCAGTGTCGATGCCAAAGCCCACTGCTCTGAAAATCGCTTCTACCGAAGCTTTTCGGCTAATCGTCTTCTTATTGGTCTCGGCCGGCATGATCCCGAGTCTTTTCATCTCATCCATGCTGGTGCTTTCAATAATGCCAAGCTCATAAAGAACACTGCTCAGCCCTCGATAATAGGCTTTTTCAGCAATTGGGCGATTGAGCATGTGTGAGCTGTAGCTGGTAGAGTCGTAAATGCCTATCTGCCGGGCAAATTTTATTTCTTTGTCGAGTCGATTTCCCGAAGCCTGAATGCTGTCGATGGAAAATAATCCGGCAACTCCCATGGTTGCTGCCAGCATCCCGGTCAGAAAGTATCTGTTTTTCATTGATCATGCCTCCGGATAAATGTTTTTCAGGTCGCATTTATCGGCAGCATGCTCGAATTGTCTTATGAAAAAACCAGAAATAGATTTAACGGCTGTTATCGGCGGGTCTAACGAACTTTGATTTTCTCTTTGTTGCGTTTGATGAACATTGGGTTGAAAACCCCGGATTTGGCAAGGTCGTAGGCGGTGCGATAGGGGCGCGAATCAACGATTCGCTGTGCTTTGGCGGCGCTGATATTGAAAAAATCCGCAAGCTCTGCAGAACTGGCTGAATTTATATTTATTTTCGCACTTTCATTCTTGTCGTCGGTTTTCAGATTCCAGTTCGCTTCTGTCGCTCCGGTCGGCGTAAGGTTGAATCTTGCGCTGCGCAATGCTGCACACCAGAAATCGACGATGTTCTGAACCGCTGCATTTAACTGCTTTTCAGTCATCGCCATCAATGGCTCGAGGTCGGTGCCGGCCCGATATGATGCCCCGATTTCATCGTAGTGCTTAAGAGCGTCTGTGGTCATTTCTTTTACCCGCTCTTCCAGCGAAGAAATCTGCCGCTCACCGGAAAATGAAAAGTGAAAATTTCGCAAGTTGTGGTTAATATCACTTTCATAGCGGGAATGATAGCTGCCCTCGTCGGGGTCACGCTCGCTGCCGGCCGTGTGCAGCGGAACATTCAGATCGGCGATGTAATGCGACATCAACCCCATTACATAGGCGGTTTTTTCGTCGCTGATCCCTGATCCGAGAAGGTCGACCGCACGGTTGAAAAGATCCTGAATACGATACAGCCCACCGGTTTGCGAGCCGTCAGGGTAATAAATATGATTCATGAAATCTTTGATCATCGTGTCGGGGTCGGTTGCGCCTTTTAAAAAAGATTTTTTCTGGCTGTTGAAGCGGGTCTGAAAAGCTTCGGGCATATTTCTGAACGCTTCGGCGGTCAATTTGCGGTGCGTATGGTAACCCCAGGCAAAAAGGCTTGAGCTGACCATGATCAGCATGATGGCGATCGAAAAGGTTTTTTTCATTTTGCTATAACTCTATTGAAGAATGTCTTACCTATTATTCTACACTTTGTTGGGTGATAATCAAACCTCTCACTTTATCAATCAAGGACAAACGCACTGAATGATTACCCGTCATTCCGGGCAAAGACCCGAAATTCAGAAATTTTATGCATTTACTCTACTTTTATCAGCAGGCACTTTAGTGTCTGAGCTCTGGTTAAGAAGCGCCCTTTTTTTGCCGTAATTTTGCCCGGTGCTTTTGTATCACAATGACAATTATGTTATATTTCTGTCACTTATGGCAGAAAACAACGAAAACCAGCTTGATGCAGACGCCGGGCCCGATGAAGCGAATGTGCCCGAAGCTCCTGGCGTCGACAAGCCCGAGCCTACTCTTGAAGAAGATTTTGAGCTGTTGCAGCGAATCAACGTGCTCAAGGCCGTCATGGTGCGAATGCAGGGCGGTCGGCATCCCTCGCCAGATATAGATGCCCTGCTGCAGCGTCGCCTGAATTTTTCCAGTGATACATTTCAGGGACCATACATCATTCGCCTCATTTCGACCCTGATTATGATTTTTGTTGCAACGACCCTGTGCTGGGGAATCCTGTGGATACTTGCCAGCGGTTTTGAGCTGAGCTATTTCTTGCGCATTCTCTCTACCGGAATGGCATCCCTTGTCGCTGCCATTGCCGGAGTTGCCATCTTCCACCCTTCTTCTGTGCCAGACGAAAAGCTTCTCAAAGAGTTTGTCGACGACAAGTTGCAGGAAATCAGCAAGCAGGTGCAGGAAATGTCCGGCAATGCCGGAGATAAAAGCTCGGATCAGGTTGCCGACCTGATCGATTCAAGTATAGAAGAATTGACTTCGCCAAAAAAGCAACCGGTTAAGGCAGACCAGGAACCACTTGCAGCCATGCCAAAAGGTCTCGACGGCATTCGCGAAAGCCAAAGCGAATTGCTGGATGATGAATTGCCCGGGGAAAATTTGCGGGGTTCTTCAGATTCAGAAAAAGTAGAAACCGAAAACGATGAAGCAAAAACCGATGAAACAAAAACAGATCGAGCCAAAAAAGAAGAAAGTAACCCCGAAAAAGAGCGACCAGACTAAGCTTAAAAAAATCCTGCCTATTCTTGAAGGTCGGTTTCCGCAGCCAGAATGCGCACTGATTCATGAATCGCCCTGGCAGTTGCTGGTGGCGACCATTCTCTCGGCACAATGCACCGATAAAAGGGTGAATATGGTTACCCCGGCTCTGTTCAAAAAGTTTCCGAGCGTTGAAAGCTTTGCTGCCGCCAAATTGGCTGATGTCGAACAGGCAGTCAAATCTACGGGCTTTTTTCGCAACAAGGCCAAAAACATTATCGCTTGCGCCCAAACTCTGCTTGAAAAATTTGCCGGTAAAATCCCGCAAAAACTCGAACAATTGGTCGAGCTGCCTGGCGTTGGCCGAAAAACTGCCAGCGTCATTCTGGGTACTGCTTTTGGCAAGGCTGAAGGCATCGTGGTTGATACTCATGTGAAGCGTCTGTCTTTCCGAATGGGATTTACAAAGGAAACTGACCCGGAAAAGGTCGAAAAAGACCTGATGAAGATTGTTCCGAAGAATAAGTGGATAGCGTTTTCCCATCTGCTGATTCTGCACGGCCGCGACCGCTGCGCTGCCCGCAAACCCGATTGCACCAATTGTGAATTGAATCAGCTTTGCCCCCGCCATGGCCTTGATTGAACTGTTTGCTCTATGGCAGCGTTCGGGTTAAAATGTAGATTATGAAGTTTTTTTCCCGAGTCAACCCGAAGTTGCTGATTGCCATCGTTGTGGCGATCCTTGCCGGTTATGCGGTTTTTTTGTTTGCCGTAATGACTCGTCCGAAAGGACTGCGGATTTATGCGCCTGAAGTCAGCGCCAATGCTTCGATTTCCTCAGGAAACTCTTCGCTCAATTCGCAGACCTTTGCCGGTATCGATCCGGTCGCCTTTGCAAAGGCTTTTGGTCTGGATTTCAATAAAAAGACCGAAGTTGAAGTTGAAAAAGTCGTCGAGGAAAAGCCTGAACCGGTCGTTCAAGCCAGCGTTCCAGCAGTGCTGACACCCCAAACGATAGACCTTTACGCTCTTGGTTATCGCCTCAAAGGTATTGTTCTTGAAAAGGACGGCAATAGCGCCGCTTTCATTTTCGAACCTAACGGCCGCAAAACAGTTGTCGTTAGAGAAAAATCACC
>CAZTHA010000212.1:0-7703 GCA_964613435.1 uncultured bacterium | reverse complement strand
AATGAAACTGCCGCGCATACCGATAGTCGGCAATAGCCACAATCCGCTGCCTAGCCCTGTTAACAGGGCTCCGGCGTTGTCGGCAAACAACAGCATGCCGGCCGAATTTGCAGAAGTTTTTCCCAGGTTGCGCAAAATACGATCAGCAACAGGAAACTCGATACCATCAAGAAAGGCGATGGTGAAAATGGCGATTCCCGTTCCGGTGGCCCCATGGACAAACGTGCTTTTGATAAAGGCTATGCCTGCAAGCGTAAAAAGAATCTGCAAAACCTTTACCAGTTTAAGACTGGTGAAAGAATCCTGAGCAGATTGGCGAATACCGAATAGCCACGCACCTGATGCCAGCCCAAGCATATAGATTCCGAAAAAGAAAGCGGTCATCTGATAGGCCGCGCCATAACTGTTCTGATAAAGAAGAATCAGAATAATTTCGCAAAGAATTCCGGTCGCTCCACTGATGGCTACTCCAACTGTTGTTATCGCTGAAACAGAGGCTCTTCGCGGCAAAAATAGACTCGTTAACCAGAAAAGGAACGCCAGAATAATTACGAAAAGCAGAATCTGCCGCAGGTTGATCTGCTGAAGCTTCGCAAAAATGCTGTTGGCCGAAGTGCCGCTGTAGATGTTCCAAAGCTCAAGCTGCTGAGTGAAGCTTTCGGGATGGCGGTCGGTGTTGGGGCGGGCGACAATGCTTCTGTTCAGCCATTTATCAAGTTCCTGCACGCGGAAAGGTTGCAAAATGTTGAAAAAGCTCAGGGCCATGAATGTGGTTGTGGGTATCTTTCGCTCTCTGAACCTTTTCATGTAGGTTTTAACCCCGTCGGGTAGAACTTTGTCGCTCTGGCAGGCAAAAAAGGTGATTGTGCTTCCGGGCATGGCGCTGCGGTATGGGAAAATCCCCCCTAATCCTTGCCAGGTTGAGAGAATTATCTGCTCTTTGATCGAGCCAAGATAATTTTCGGTGCCGGAAACCTGCAGGCTCAAGACTCCATGTGGCTTGAGAGCGGTTTTCATCGAGGTAAAAGCCTCGATGGTGAAAAGGCGGTTGCCCGAAAGGGTGACCGGTGAAACCGGGTAAATCATGATGCCGTCAAATTTCTGTTCGGTTTCGTGTAAAAATCGGCGTGGGTCATCTATTATTATTTTGACCCGCTTTTTGATTGCGTCCGAGTAATTATAGAGCTCGACAATGCCAGGGTCGAGTTCTACCAGAGACAAATTCAGGTCGTCATATTTGATGAATTCTTCGATAACATCTGGCGGTGGGGCACCAAGCACCAATATCTTTTCATAGTCACGCAGAGCGGTTACGAAACTGTGAACGAGTTGCTCTGAATTTGCCTGCATAGGCCATGAGCCAGAAAGCATCCCGTTGGCAAAAAGACTTTTCTGTTCGTAGTAAGAGCATAACTGCAACTTCTGATAGGGGGTTTCTTTGGTTTTGATCAATTTCTGACTTGGGTTGGCCATTTTCCAGTAACGGCATTCAATTTGCTCAACAAGTTTCGGACCGAACCAGGCAATAGCTGGTGCTAGCAGAAGAAGAATGAAAAATTTGCCCCTCCCAGGGGAAGCTAAAAGCGAAGTGCTCAGCAGAAAAATGGGCAGGCTCAGCAGACAAAGAACCGGACTCGCAGTGCCACCAAGAATGAAAGAGAAAAAAACACCGGCAAAAAAGCTGCCAATTGCCTCATAACTGTAAAAAACGCCCAGGCTTAGTTTGGATTTGCAAAGCAGAGCTGGTAACAGCATGCCGATCAGGCATGAAACTGGAAAAACGCTCGTGAACATCAGTGTAACGACGGGATAAAATGACAAAAAACCACCCTGAGGATCGGGAAGGAAGCGATGAGCGCCAAAAATCGCCAGAACTGAAAAAGACAGAACGGCCACAAACCAGTTTAAAAGATGTCTCGGCTGCGGCGACCATCTGCCGCCAATCAATCCCCCCATAGAGATTCCACCGAGCCATATCGCCAGAAAAATCCCCAAATGCATTTCTGTGCCGTAAAACAAGCCCATGAAAAGACGAAAAAGACTGACCTGGGCGAGATTGGCGCAGAACCCCGTGGCGGCAGCGATTAGGGCGAGGGGCATTCTTTTGTTGATCATTATTGGCTAATCGAGCAAATGTTGCCCGGTTCTGGTAATCTTTTTGACCTGGTTGATGATCTTGCTCGACGGCTGATCCTGAAAATCGATTACATTGCCTTCGCATTCGATCTCGATCGCCTCTTCATTATACCGTCGAAGCCCTTTTATTGCCTTGATATCGACTTTCTTGACCCGGTAATTCATCGTGTATGGGAACCCTTCGCTGTCGATGCTCCATGATTGCTCAGTTTCGAGTCCGCTTGCTTTTTCGGTCTTAAGTTCAGGTTGTAGGATCTTGCCGTCGACAAAGTCATTACTGCAGTCACGGATAAAATAGGCAAGAAACTTACCCGGGTTCTGAGCGGTGTTCGCACTGTTGTTCGGTGAGATATATTTTTCGGGGAAGCCGGTTGGTGCCAGATTTGGTGCCAGATAGCGATAGTGCGGATTATAGAAACTGGCCATTCTGATAAGAACCTCTGGTTCGGAGTCTTTATCTTTTATCGGCAGGTAAAAATGGCGAATTCTTCCAGAACTGTCGGTTTCGGTGGGAATGATCCGGCGATAAACCCCAGAATAAGTGGGAATCTGCTCGAACATCGGATCGCCCTTCTCATTTCTGAAAGGAAACTCAGTGAAGTCCATATATGGGTTTTTGCCTTGCTGGAATTCTACTGCATCGTAAAGTTCAGTCGGAAAAAGTCTCGCCTTCAAAAGAAAATGCTGCATGGCTGCCCGGGCGGCGAAATATGCCTGCTGGTCGCGCAATGAAAGCTTGTTGCGGCCGGCGACACTACGATGCTGAAAAAACATCGATGCAAAAAGGATCATCAGTGTAAAAGAGAAGAATATGACAATGACGATGGCCATGCCCTGGTTTTTTTTAAATGAATGATTAAACATTGATGTCGGCCTTGATTGTCATCAGATGAATTCTTTTTAGCCCGGTGCCGGTTTTTTCAGGATTTTTCATGTGGGCGGGTTCCACGTTCCACTGGACTTCTATTATCAGTCGTTTCAACCCACAATAACGAAATTTATCGTCTTTGGTATAACTGACTTCAGCTCTGGCCATGCGCTGGGTCAGTCTTGTCGCGGTTGGATTTACAAAGCGGGGAGCATTGGGATGAACACCGGTGTAGCCTTCGTCAAGGTAGAAGTTTTCGTAGTTTTCAGAAACTTTCTTCGGAAGTTCAGATTCAAAGCGATATTCGCCAAGTTTGGGTAGCATGCCGATCGGGTTGGGCAGGTAGGTTGTTTTGTGCCAGGCTTGGCTTTGCAGGCGTGCCGGGTTTTTGAGAAAAGCAAAGGTGACCTCACCAGTCGCGGCAGGACTGAATTCGATGGGTGGTTTGGTCGGGTATTCATCGCCGATCTTCTTCATTGCCGGTTTTTCAGCCGCTGAAGCTGTGGGCGAAACTATGTCTTCAACCCGTAGAGTTATTTTATAGTGCATGCCGCGCGGGTCGGTAACTTCGCATTGACACGGGTAGCCTGTGGCTGTTTTGACGCTACCCGGAAAAACCGTATTAATGAATTTTTGTGCCCAGGCGTCATCGTATTTTTCGTAACCCTTGGCGTCGGCGAGGTCATCAACCTTGATGTAGGCCGGAATTCCGGCGCGAAGCGTCTGAAATGGCACATTGTCGAGCATAGCGTTCAAAACTTCTGACGCACGACTGATGGCAAACATTCGCGAAACGTTGAAATCGGTTTCAGTTGCACCTTTGCTCATGAAAAAGAAGATCGGAACCATGGTGGCTGCCAAAATGGCCATTGCCAGTACGATTTCAACCAGAGTGAACGCTTTATCACTATATTTAAAATGATTCATATTTAATAACTAAAGACTAGCAAAAACTGCGATTGCATGCAAATTTTAGATTACTTTTGCCCGCAGAGTTTCGTATACTGAAATAGTAATACGATTGTCGAAGGAAAATCGTCATGAAGAAAAAATCACTATTCAGCCGAATCGATCGCAGAAAGTTTCTGACCTTGACCAGCGGGGCGGTACTGGGTTTATCATGTAAAACAAGCTTGTTCGCCAGTCAGGAAAGCAATCATCCAGCCGAATATGCCAGAAAATTGAATTCTGGCAAATGGCAGTGTCAGCTTTGCCCGAATGGCTGTGTCCCCGAGGAAGGGGAAAACGGCATCTGTCGCGCCCGAGGAGTTAGAAACGGTCAGTATGCCAGTCTCGTCTACGGTCTTCCGTGCGTAATAGCTATCGATCCGGTCGAGAAAATGCCCCTTTTTCATTATCATGTTAAGAGTCCGGCTCTTTCGATCTCGACGGCAGGCTGTAATCTAGCCTGTCAGTATTGCCAGAACTGGCAGTTTTCCCAAAAGACCCCTGCAGAAACCACCAACTTCGCCATGACCCCCGAAGATGTTCTGGTGAGAGCTTTGGATTTTCAAACGCGAACAATCGGTTTCTTTTACACCGAGCCGATCATTTATATTGAATTCATGAAGGATGTTGCCCGGTTGGCCAAAAAAAACGGCTTGAGAACCATCATGGTTACAGCTGGATACATCAACCCCCAGCCTCTAAATGACCTGCTCGAACTGATCGATATTTTTGTCGTCGGTTACAAAGGATTTGACCAGAAATTCTACTCCGATGTTATTTCGGGCAGACTGGCGCCGGTACAGCAGACTTTGAAGATTCTCAAAGATTCAAATCGCTATTTCGAAGTTGTCTCTTTGCTGGTTCCCGGCAAAAACGACAGTGAAGAGCAAATCAGAAGCGGCGCCGAATGGTATCTGAAAAATCTCGGCCCCGATGTCCCATGGCATTTTTCAAGATTTCTGCCGGAATTCCAATTGAAAAACCTGCCACCGACGCCGAATACCACCCTTGAAATGGCCAGAAATGTGGCTTTGAAAATGGGAATCAAGTATGTGTATACCGGCAACAATCCCGGTCAGGAAGGTAACCACACCTATTGTCCGGGTTGCGGCAAGAAAGTTGTTGAAAGGCTTGGTTTCCAGGTTTTGCGCAGTTTTCTTAATCAGGGGAAATGCCCAGATTGCGGATACCAGCTACCTGGGATCTGGCTTGACGATTTGCCCACCGGAAACGTTGGGCTTTAAAACAGGAGGATATTTATGCGCAAAAGAGGCATTCTACTGCTGATTTTTCTCTTTTATTGTTTTTTGCCGTTGTCTGCCGAAAAATACATCGATGACATGAGTTATATGCTTGAAGAAATCTCATTGCTGAATGTTTTGCGCGGGATGTATCTGACCGAAGAGCAGGCCAGGGGAATCGCTGCCCTCGCACTTGAAGCTGAGAAAATAAGGGCCGAAGCCTTCGCGGAAATCAAAGGGCTGAACTCGATGCCGGCCATGACTCAGTTGCGCGATGAACTCTATACGGCGCTGGCCGAAGATCCGCCCGCCATAAGAGATAAGGTCGTAGAACTTGATAATGCAGCCCATGAAATAACCGGCCGGGCCCTCGACAAAATTGCGAGAATGGAAGAACAGATAAAAAAGCTGCTTTCACCGGGCCAGCAGGATATTTTCTGGGAATTCATTCCCTGTGTCGTGCCCGAGGTTGATTTCGAAAGCCCGGTAAGAACCGGTCAGGCTGCGGCGAGCAGTCGCTTGATGCCGGCACTGGTGTTGGTGCGCAATACCCCCCAGCCAATGTGGGAAAAGCACGGCCAGGCTTTCGTCGACCATGTTTTGAAAATTACTGAAGATGAAGCCGGAAAAATGACCGACGATGTCCGCGAAGATCTGCGTCGCCGACTGGTTAAGCATTGCTGGAAAATCAGAACCATGAAAGAAGCCGATTTCATGATCAATAAGGATAAGCTTGCCGAAGACCTGTTGTTGGTAAACCGTGAGCACACACAGAGAAGCGGGTTTAGAATAACCGGAAAACTTGCACGGTTCTTCCTTTCACCGGCCGCTGCCAAGGTTATGCCAAAATGGGTTGAAGTTCATTTCGGCAAAAAAACGCCGAATGAGAAAACTTCAGCGCCAAAACCATCTGACCAACAGGGTTGTGTCCCATCCAGCCATGAAAATACACCGGTCTGGAAAGTTCCCGAAAAAGTTACCGATAAAGATCGCTATTTCTGGGAAAAACAGGTTCCTAAAGCCCTTGCCCGACTTAGAGAAACTCCTTTTATCGACCACATTACCACCCTTTATCCTAAGGCGGGTTCAATAAGCTTTTTCGATGAGAATGACCGCTATGTTGAAAAAGAAGCTTTGATAAACGAGGCCGCACGGGTATTTCTGAAGCGTGAGGGCAAACTTCTTTTCTACAGCCAGACTCAGGGCGAACCCTAAAAAACGACGCTTCAGCTGCTTTTTGTTTCCAGCAGCTGAAGCGTTGCTGATTCTGTTCTTATTCTATATCGGTCGTTTCTATGACACAGGCGCCACTTTCGGTGCCGATGAAGATTTTTCCGGCGCGGTTCCTGGCCATGGCAGTGATTCTCTGACCAGGCAGGCCGTCTTCTTTTGTAAGAAGTCTGGATGGCCGCTTCTCGTTCCAGCATTGCACGCCCACCGGACTGCCAAGCCACAAATCATTGCCGCAATTTACAGCGTGCAATACCGGCAAAGCTTTTATACCAGCCTTTTTCTTCAGCAATTGCCAGTTTTTGCCGTCAAAAACGGCCAGGCCGGTGTCGGTCCCAACAAAAATGCGGTTGTGCAGATATTCGGTTATACAGTAGGCAGCCTTGGCCGGAAATTCGGGAAACTTCCAGGTATCGACATTCAAATAATAATTTGATTCGATCTCTGACCGGTAGCGAACGACGCCGTTGACTGAACCCATCCATAAATGTGTCATTTGCATATATATGCTCAAAAGGCGATTTCTGAACAGGTGCAAAATCTTAGTGTTGCTGAATTTCAAGGGGATCGCCTCGACCATGCGGGTTGCCCCCTGAAACTCGTGTCCAAACCAGACCACCTTGTCGTCATCGACATGGATTTTAAGTACCCGGTTGCTGAGAATGCCCTCTTTCTCCGGATCCTTGAAAACGTCCCATTTTTCGCCGTCGAACCTGAAAATGCCGTAGCCATTACTGAAATTGATCTGGGTAACCCAGATCGAACCTTCACAGATACCAACCGCTGAAATGTTTGCCGCTTCGATCAAAGGAGAGTTTTTCGAGTCGAAAGTCCTGCTGCTGCCATCTTTATAAAAAACGACCAGTCGATTGTCGGTAGCCCAGACAACCATGCCATTTTCTTCAGCTACGGCATAGATTATTCTATCGCACAAAAGAGGGTGGTCTATTCGCTGAATCTTGAAATCAGCGCTATGGGCAGAAGAGGCTAAAAATACAAATAAAAACAGAAGAAGAATAGGTTTAAGTTTCATTGTTCCTTTAAGAGGGCAGGACGGGCAGAAATGCCCGCCCTGCCAGGGTCATTTTTAGTTTTTTTCAGCGTCCGTCGATGGATCTGGTGTTGAAACCTGCCGGCAGAACGTTGATGTTGAATTTCATCTCACGCGACTGTCCGGCTGAACCGTCTTTGGCGCGATCGAAGGCTTTAACTCTGAATTGATACCAGCCCGCTGCTCTGAAAATGTGATAGAACTGCACGGTTGGATCGAAGCTGTTGAG
>CAZTHA010000211.1:0-7842 GCA_964613435.1 uncultured bacterium | reverse complement strand
TTCCCTTTTTTTGCTTAAAATTTCCACTAAAGATCAAATATTGTTTTATTTTAAATTTTTGCTGAAATGGACAGAATTTGAATAATTGTGTTATTCAGTAATAAATAGATGTACTGGGAGGGAAATATGATTGAAGAAAGCGCTGTTAATTCTGTTTCAGAGCATGGCAAAATTCCGCTCAACACCTGGAAAAAAATAATCGATAAGATGGCAGAGTCACGCCAGGAACCGGATGTTGATAAAAAAATCGACATGATCATTGCCATTCTGGTTAATATCAGACTTCTGGGCAAGGAAGAAAAAATTCAGGATAATCGCGATTTAAAGGAACATATAGATACCATTTATCAGCGCATTTTTTCTGAAATTCTCAGAACCCTGAATTCAGTGCAGAGCCCTTCCAATGAATATATTTACTATTTTCGCGAGGTTCTTAAAAAAATGCCGATAAGAAGCAGTGGCAGCGACTTGATCGGCGACATTCGCTCGGCAGCCGAATTTTTTGAAGAAGGGCGTAATGGTGACGACCCTCTTTATTCTTTTGCAGGAGACCTGCGAAAAGAGGTACACCGTAAGCTTTCGCCTCGAATCATTGAAAAATTTCTGCGACCTTATCTGGAAATGGTGCGAAACCAGAACACGGATTTAATTGCCAAAGCCGGTTATATGGCCTTGGCCAGTCGGATTAACCCCGCAGCAGAAGACCCGAAATTCATCAAGCTTGCTGAAGAAATGCATGAAAAACTGAATTACCTGTGGGATTACCAGCGTGGTGATATAACCATGGTCAAAAACAGCCTTGAGAAAAACCTCGATCTTTTTGAAAAATGTTTTCTGAAAAAAGAGATGCAAACTTTTCTCGAGATATGCAACGGCGAAAACATTAGTGATAAAGAGAATCTTGTTGATATACTCAAGCGTTTGAGCAGCTTTAAAATGTTGTTGAAAAAGTCCTATTTTGAAAAGCGCATCGATTTGTATGACTTGCTAAACCTTGATCTTGATATCGGGCGGCTGGTTTTTATTTTTACCAACGACCTGACCAATAATCATTACGAAACGGTAAGTTTTGAAAATCTTAAGGAATGTTTGCTGTTGGTGCGCGAGTTGATTGTTTTACTCAATCAAAAAGGTATTATCCCTGAAAAAAATCAGGCATTTATCAAAGAAATCAATGAGTTGAACGCAATGGAGATTGTAGATATTTTGAAAACCAAACGGGTGATGCAGAATATCTCAATTGAGCTGCAGGGTTTTATGCAGAAGAATATTCTTTCCCGCTTGGCACAGATGTACAATCATGTTCTTGAGGCATATCAGGTGCCGACTTCAAGCCTTTCACCAATTAAGGACAGGTTTTTCAACAACTTTATCAGAACTACGGAATTTCATGCCGTAAGTGAATTTGTGGAAAAGATAATTGTTTTTCTTAATCGGGAGCTGGCGACGAAAAGCACTGAAAACAGTCTCTATGGCAAATATAGGGTTACTGAGCTGCCGGATGTTAAGAATAACTTTGCATCATTCATTGCAGCGACCTGGGAACCGGTTTCAGAGTCTGTCAGGCCATTCCTCGGCGGCAAAGGCAATGGCATAATCGATATGCATAACCTTGGTGTAAAAACACCGCCCGCTTTTATAATCGGCCTGCCGCTGTGTCGCGAATATTTCGAATCGGGTTTCAATCTGCATGGATTCAAATACGCGATTGAAGGTTTCGTCAGAGGACTCGAAGAGGTCAGCGGCAAGAAGCTTGGGAACTCTGATTCACCGCTACTGGTATCGGTTCGATCAGGTACCACGATTTCATTGCCTGGTTCAATGAGTACTATTTTGAATGTTGGACTGACCCGTCCGATTATCGAAAAACAAAGGCAAAAATATGGCAAAACTTTTTCAGACAGCATTTACCTGAGATTTCTATGCAATACTCTGACCGCTCTTGAGATAAATTGTAACGACCTGGAGTCCGGGGATATGGATGAAGCTATTGGCGAAGCCGAAGCAATGGTAAAAAAAGAACTGGGTGAGGTTTTTCTTTCTGATCCTTTTGAGCAGCTGATCAAATGCGTTGAACTGGTCTTTGCTTCAAGTCGCTCACAAAGCGTGAGGAATTATTTAAAAGAGTTGTCGATCGACCTGAATTTCGGCACTGCAGTTACTGTTCAGCAGATGGTTTTCGGCAATCGAAATGCTGACTGTATGAGTGGTGTCATTTTCACTAGAAACCCGATCAATGGTCACGACGAATTGTTTGGTGAATATCGTGAAATGACTCAGGGTGAAGATGTGGTGATGGGAAACGTCATTACCAAATCGATAAGTGCTATTACACCAAAAATCCATGCAGAACTGGTCGAGTATAAAAATGTTCTTGAACGCGAATTGAAGCATGATCTCGACATAGAATTCACTGTTGAAGATGACCGTTTGTATCTGTTGCAGACAAGGCGTGCGACGATAAGCACCTATGCCAAACTGATCGTTGATGCAGACATGATGAAAAAAGGAATCATCAGTGTCGAAGAATTTAAAAAAAGAATTGAACGTCTATGTATTTCCCATTCCTATCTGTCAGTGCCAAGAGTTGAGGAGGACTTTCATGAATGGAAACCGCCAGTGTCTGCCGGGGTGTCGATTAATCACGGCATCGTCTGGGGAAATCTGGTTCTGACTCCCGAAAAGCTTGAAGAAACCAAAGGCAAGCGCGAAAACATCATTTATTTTGCCCAGAATACAAAGCCCTCCGATTTCTATATCATAAATAACTCCCACGGTATCGCAACAATTTACCCTGGGCGTACTTCACACGCTGCCATCACTTCAATCACCCTTAACAAACCCTGCGTCGTTGGCTGCTCAAATGCGGTCATCAACCTCGACCAGAGAACCGTGACCTTCAAGGGGGGCGAAACAGACGTGGTTATAAACGAGGGCGAACTGGTCACTCTCGATGCGAATGGCGGTTATCTCTATCGTGGCACCGTTCCGTTGTCGAATAGTGCGATTCGTACCCATAATATCCTTGAATGTGTCAAAGGAGTCGATTCGCCGCAGCAGGCTGCGGAAATGGTCGAAAAGATCGTTCATGAAAAGATTGCCATTCTGGAAAAAGAGGCCGGCTTTAACAAAAAGGTTGTAACCAGGGTACCCAAAGAGCTGTTGGCCGGCAAAAGAGTTCTGGTCAGACTTGATCTCAATGTTCCGCTCAGCCAGGAAAAGATCACTGACGCAACCAGAATCGTCGCAGCAATTCCAACAATTAAATATTTGCTTGAAGTTGGCGCAACCCCAATAATCTGTTCTCACCTTGGTGAGCCAGATAAACAGGAAAAAAAGGGAAAGTCGCGAGAAGAGATCTATTCAGACTACAGTCTGAAACCGGTTGCCGACTATCTGCGAACCCAGTTTCCAGATATCGTTTTTCACGAGAAGAGCATTGCTTCTTCGGGCGTTTTGATTAGGAAAAATGATGTCGTGAAAAATCGCGTCAATCTTCTTGAAAACCTGCGTTTTGCCATAGGCGAAAAAGAAAATGACGAGGTTTTTTCGCGAGGTCTGGCCGGATTGAGTGACGGTATCTTCGTTAATGACGCTTTTGGAACGAGTCATCGCTGTCATTCTTCTATTACCGGTGTCACCAGGTATGTGGATATGAAATTTGCCGGCATTCTTGTGGAAAAAGAGCTGCGTTATCTCGGCGCCGCGATAAGTAATCCGGCTCGCCCATTCGTGGGCATTACCGGCGGCTCAAAGATCTCCACCAAGCTCGGCATAATCGAGTCGCTGCTGCGAAAGATCGATAAATTGATTGTTGGCGGTGGCATTGGTTATACCCTGTTGAAAGCAACCGGGTTCGATGTCCAGAAATCTCTTGTCGAAGAATCGATGCTTGAAACTGCTAAGAAGCTCATGGAAAAGTATGGCGATAAAATCGTTTTGCCCTGCGATTTTGTTATTACCGATTGCTTTGATTTCGCCAACCAACGGGTTGGGAAACTTGAACGAGACGTGAATAGCATCTACGAAGGCTGGGAATCGTTCGATCTTGGTCAGAAATCAATCAAACGAGCGGTGGACATTCTTGAAGAAGCCAATACCGTGCTCTGGAACGGCCCGATTGGAGCCTTTGAAATCAAGGAAGGCTCCACCGGAACCATTTCTCTCGCCCACGAACTCGCTCGCCAGGCCGAAAATGGCACAATGGTCATTATTGGCGGCGGTGATTCTGCTGCAGCAGTCCAAATGGCCGGGGTTGCCGATAAAATGACACATGTGTCTACCGGCGGCGGCGCAAGTCTTGAGTTTCTTGAACGGCTGACACTTCCCGGAATTTCAGCGCTGGACACAGAATAGTTCAACCGTTAAGGCATCTTGATAGAGGCCGGCATAGCACGACAAGTATCATGAATCAATGGCCATGAACAGTTTGTTGTCCATGAAAACCAACTGGGTGGAAAGTCATTTATTCTCGAATAATTACACAACTCCTCGGGCAGAAACTCAGTTTAAATCGGGTAGAGCTTCGCTGCTAGTATTTTTTCTCCCGTTATCCCCGACTCGCCGCTGCTGCAGCCGATGATGGTAATGGTAAGAAGCAGGACCAGCAAAATGATGATTTGTTTCATAGCCTTTATTTTATGCGGCTGTACGGCAAATTGGCAATCTTGCCAATAATTGATTTTGTGTTATTATGCCTAAAACCCAGCAAAAGTTACAGGAGAAAACGCATGAGTCTCGATAAGGTGCAATTCTGCGGAGATTATAATTTTCTCGGCCTGCCCGATGAAGACACTCTTTATGACGATGCAAAAGCAGTTATAATCCCGGTGCCTTACGATAGCACCACTTCTTATCAGGCCGGTACCCGCAACGGCCCCTCGGCAATTATCATGGCTTCGCGGCAGGTCGAGCTGTTTGACCTTGATTTGCAATGTGAACCATTGCTTTGTGGTGTTCATACTTTGCCCGAGCTCGAGCCTGACATGCAAGGGCCGGCCGAAACTTTGGCCAATATCGAGAACGCGGTCAGAGCAGTGGTCGACGCCGGCAAATTTCCGGTGATTCTTGGCGGCGAGCATAGCATTACCACTGCACCGATAAAAGTTCTGAAGGAAAAATACGGCGATAAACTAAGTGTGCTGCAGCTCGATGCCCATTCTGATTTGCGTGAATCCTATGAAAGCACGCCTTTTAGCCATGCATCGGTGATGCGTCGGGTTTTTGATCTGGCAAAAATAACTCAGGTTGGCATCAGGAACACCTGTAAAGATGAGATGGAATTTGTCAAAAAAACCGGTCATGACGGTATTTTCTGGGCACACGACATCTGCAGCGGCTCCAGCGACGACAGTTGGATGGACAAGGTTCTGGCACGCCTGAGCGATGATGTTTACATTACCGTCGATCTCGACGCCTTTGACCCGTCGATCATGCCTGGCACCGGCACTCCTGAACCGGGTGGCATGCTGTGGTATCCGACGCTGAAGCTTCTGAGTCGTGTCATTGAAGAAAAGAATGTGGTTGGCTTCGATGTTGTCGAGCTTTGTCCGATTCCCGGCAATGTCGCTTCAGATTTTCTTGCTGCCAAATTGGTGTTTAAAATGCTTGGCAGAATTTTTAAAAAGAATGGCTGGGTAGCTGAAGATGCTTGATCAGATACCATTTTCGCTTCATTTTGCGCTTATTGCTGCGGTAATCGGCGCTTTGCTCGGGCGCCGTATTGGCTGGGCCATTCGTGCCTGGCCGGGTCATGAAGAATTTCACTGTGACTATCTTTATTGCCCCGATTGCGAAGGAGGCAAACGTCGTGGTTGCTACAATGCCGGTCGCACTCAGGATAAGCTTTACACTCTTTTTTCATGCCTGGTTGCCGGTTTGTCGGTAGCTTATTTCGGACCTTCGCTGAAAGCCTTTATTTCATGGATATTCGCCGTAAGTTGTCTGATTATTACTGTCGTTGACATGCGTTTTCTCATTATTCCCGACACCTTGTCGATTAACGGCTGCTGGACCGGTTTACTTTTTGCTGCGGGTTGCTGGGGCTGGCTGAAAATGGGCTACGCCATGCCATCCTACTATGTTTCTTTTGAAGAATCATTGATTGGCTTTGTGCTTGGCGGCGGCTTTCTCTGGCTGCTGGGCTGGCTTGCCCTGATTTTGCTGAAAAAAGAAGGAATGGGCGGCGGCGACGTTAAACTGCTGGCAGCTTTCGGTGCCTGGGCCGGCTGGAAAGTAGTGCTCGGCACGGTGGTGGTTGCGAGTTTTCTCGGTGCAACTTTTGGTATTCTTGGTATCATTTACCGAAAAATACGTTATGGTGCCGAGTATAAGCCGCTTTCGCACATGATTCCGTTTGGTCCTTACCTTTGCGTTGCTTTTCTGTTTATCTTTTATTGCGGTCTAGACCCTTTGTTTCGCCTGATGGAAATCTACAACGGCTGGCTTCTGGGCACGCACTGAATGAGCTTCTTTTATCTCGATTGTTACCTGCCTTTGTCTGGGCCGGTTTTGAACCAGGCTCTCGAAATTAACCGGCTGCTCGTCAATGAATACGCAAGTTTGATTGATTTTAAACAGTCGATTAAACCACATCTTACTGTGTTTATGGGGCTTTTCCCTGATTTGCCACCGGTTCAGGCAGCGATTGAGCAAATGAACCAGACTTTTATGCCATTTTCCTTAGATTTGAACGGCTTTCGTCTGAGCCCCGATGGTTACGTGTTTTGGGAAGTTGCTCCGACTTTCGGGCTTGTTGCCCTGCACGAAAAAGTGATTATTGCCTTGAACCCGCTGCGAAATGGCCTGATTCGTGAGAAATATCTTGAAAACATTGATTCTTTCAGCGATTCAGAACAGGAAAACATTCGCGAATTCGGTTTTCCCTGGGTAATGCAGCTTTTCAAGCCTCACCTGACGCTTGGTCGCATTAACGCATCTGTTGATGCCGAAAAGCTTTTTCTTCGCCTAGGCAGGACTGCCGAAACAAAAAGCTTTGAGGTAGACAGATTAGAGCTCGGCCAGGTCGGTGATAACGGCACGGTGATAACTGGCAGATTTTGTCGCGCTTTTTCCCAAAAAATTTGAAAAATTATCCAACCTCTGCTTAGGCACTTATAGGTCTTGCATCAATGGTTTGAATTAATAATAATCAGTTAATTTATTCCAGATCTTAGATATGATCGAAGGTGGCTGGTAAGCCTCTTCTGGCCGACCGTCGTAAATTTCAGGTCACTGGTGTGTAATTTTTTGATTTTCAATTTTAAGCAAAAAAGCTTAAACGGCCCACAGGCACGCGAATGGACTGAAAAGGCGCGCTGGCCTGTTTCCTGAGACATGAGGGTTTTACGGAAGAAAAGAGAGGCTAAAATCTCTGTGGCTAGTTTACAATGAAGATGGGCATGGGGTCAGGAGGTTAAAGCCTGATGGACTTCGCGGGCGAGGTCGCGTTGGGAGAAGGGTTTCGGGAGGAAGTTCACGTTGGAGTCGAGGATGCCGCGGTGGGCGATGACATTGGCGGTATACCCGGACATGAACAACACTTTCAGGCCAGGGACCCTAAGTCGCAGCTTCTCGGCAAGTTCCCGGCCGTTCAGCTCCGGCATTACAACGTCGGTGATCAAGAGATCAATTTGGGTTCCGACCTCATCGATCTTACCTATGGCCTGATCGGGGGTATTGACAGGCAAGACTTTGTAGCCCAGCCGCTCAAGCATGGTTTGGCTCATCTTCAAAAGCTCAGAATCATCCTCCACCACTATACAAAAGCGTACTGAAAAGTTCACAATATGATCTTGTACTTAACACCTGAATCCGCTAGAATGACTCCTGAAATCTTTTTCA
>CAZTHA010000210.1:0-7886 GCA_964613435.1 uncultured bacterium | reverse complement strand
CCGCTTTTAAAAGAATAAAATCACGAATCAGTCCCAGACAATTCTCTTTTCTCTGCTCGCCATTAACATTTTTATGATAATCCAGAATAACGCCAAGATCCTCGGGGTCGGCAATCTCGAAAAGATAATGCTTTAGCTCTAAAGCCCGTTCAGAACTCAATCCCGAGTAAACCTTCAAAAGGGAGTCCAGCCCCTCTCGCTTGGGCCGCAAAAGCGCAGCCAGGCCGATCGAATTCAGGGCAACATTCATCTCTGGTTCTTCCGAAAGCCTCTCCAGTGCAGGGAGATTCTTTTGCGAATATAGAGCATACAGGGCATTCATTTTTGCTCCCGGAAGCTCTCCGGCCTTCCGAGCAAGAGACTCCAGCAACTGTCCAGTCTTCTCGACTGGATAGCCGCCCAGAGAAGCCACGGCCATCATTCGCACCTCCGAGGATTCATCGGCAAGCATTCGGGAAATGGCTTCGACATCCATTGCGGAACTGGCTTTTTCCATTGACGCAGCCGCCGCCTGGCGCACCCATTTATCCGGATGGGACAAGCCTTCCTGAATCATTGAAATAAAAGGGAGGTTGAAATCAGAAAGGTCGATAACCTTAAGCGCGATTTGTGCCAATTCAGCGTCTGCAGACTGGAGGCTTCTCAAGACCCGATTAAGTAGTTCAGGCTTTTCACCACGCCATTCAATTCGAAATTGTCTGACAACATTATCAGAATTTGGATTGATAATTAATTTTAAAATCGATTCTCCTCCGATCCTTTTTAGCACCAGCAAGGAGTTTTCAAAAAAATGATAATAAGAATAATCATCCAGTTTTGCGGACGATTTTATCATATTTTCAATAATTAAAAGAAGAGGTTCGCGACTGTTAAGACTGTTCAAAACTTCGAGAGCCTTCGCTTTTCGAGAAAAATCACAATTTGAAGTTAGAATTACACCAGAAAGAGCGACCAACCCTGGGAATTTCTTAAAATCCGCCGTTTGGCCCAAAACATCGACCATTGCAGAGAACAGGTTAGGCTGAGAATCTTCATCCACCTTCGAACAGGCAATATCGAGACGGTTCAAGACTTTTCGCCCCCGGCGGGGGTGAAAATAAAGAAAGTCTTCGATTTTCTGAGCGATGATCTTCTGGCGCTCGGGTGGAAACTCGGGCAATCGGTGCAGCAAAAGGGCCAAAGAAAGCCCCTTGAGATCGATTACATCGCATACCGACTCACCAAGCCTTTTGAGCCGAACTTTTTTCAGAGCGCCTATCTTTTTGCGCATAACCCGCAAATCTCTTGAGTCTATCGTTTTCATTTCGCTTCTTTCTTTCATAAATTCTGCAATAATCGAACCAACCTCGAACGATCAGCCTCAGGCAATTTTCCAAGCTCGATAATCTTGCGGGTTTCGCTTTTCAGGCGCTCTTTTTGCGAAAAATTCAAGCTGTTACGCAGAATGAGCGCCGGAATAACCGCATATAAAGAATCATTATCAACAGCGTGTTGCCAGTAGTTCCAGAATTTGGACAATTTGTTACGTATCAGTGAATTCATCGCTGACATTGCCAGAGCCTCGGCGTTTTTAGCTTCGTGACGAAGCACCAGATCGAACTCGCGCTGAGCGGAAGAAAAGTCGCCGGCAAAGAAAAATGCCTTGCCGAACAAAAGATGATCTTCAACGAAACGCGGGTGGTAATCACCGATACGCTGAAGATACTTCATGATGCTGCGACTGTCGCCCGTAGCAAGAGTAAGCTCCACACGGGCAATGATTTCAACCAGGCTGTCAACACCATCATCGAACTTTTTCCAGATTTCCAGGGCCCGAGCCGGTTCACCCTGAATTATCGCCAGACGCGAATACCACAATGCCGACTCTTCATCCACTGGAGCATTTTCAAAAATGCGTTCGAAGGTTTTCTGGGCGGTCTCGAGCTCGTTAAGACGAAAGGCAGTATAAGCATAGAGAAAAAGGCCGTGGGGCTCATCAGGATATTCATTAAGCACGATATCCAGGCGCCCGGCCGCACGCGCAAATTCTTTATCGAACAGATCGAGCTCAACCAGAGCCATAGCCAATTCAGGAGTGTGTCCCAGATCGCGCACAGCATCCTTCAACACCGCTCTTGCCGCATCTGAATCTCTCTTCATAGCCAGAGACTTGGCAAGCTCAACTCGATAAACAGGCTCTGAAGGCACACTTAAATGTATTTCCGAGTAAATTTCTGCGGCGCGGTCAAAGTTTCTGGCCTGAAATAATAGATTTGCAAGCTCCCGGGCAATGAAAAGGTCGGCAGGATCTCGGCGGCGCAATTTTTCAAGCTCTTTTGCCGCAACATCGAGAGTGGTTTTGCCGTCGTAAAGACTGTCGAGCACGTCATATACATCTGCTTCATACTGGCTCTGACACACCTTAAGAGCAGCCGATCCGGCCTTTTTTCGCAAAATAGGCAGGCGTCGGGTTAATTCATTGTATTTTTCCTGCAATAAAGAAGGACTCTCAAGTGTTTCGATGCCTGTTTTCAGAAAGTCAGCCGCTTCCTGGATCTTTCCATCTTCTATAAGATGATCGACCATCATTATCTGCAATTGCTGATCTTCAGGCGCGACCATCATCGCCCGCTTCAACGAGGTTATCGCCTTTTCGCGGTTGCCAAGAGCAAGTTGAGAGCGGTAAATTCCCAGCAGGGCAACGGTAGAACTGCAGGCTACCGCGGCAGCCTTACGATAAACATCGAGTGCCTGGTCAAAGCTCTGAAGCCTGAACAGAGAATCCGCCAGCCGCAATAAAAAATCGAAGTCTTTTATCAATTTTTCGATAATCTGCAAGCCAATTTCTGCTGTCTCTTGGTCTTTTTTCAAATCAGAAAGACATATAAATATCATTTTTTTGATATCAGTATCTTCTGGCAACAACTGTTCGGCACGTTGAAATGCCAGTAGAGCATCTCCGATTTCTTCGCGATAGAGAAAGGCTTTTCCGATATTGTAAAAAGCAGCACTGTTATGTGGTTCTCTTTCAATAACTTTTGAAAGCAACTTGATGGCGCGATCTGAAAGCCCCTTTTGCAGGCAGGCAGCACCAAGGTTGATAAGAATGTCGGTATTTTCAGGCTCGAGATTCAAAGCTCGCTCGTATTCTTCAATAGCATGGTCAAAAAGTCCACGCTGCTGCAGATCGACACCTTTCTGGAAATATTCCTGGGCGGTATTCATTGCTTAAAATTCCTCCGACCTTCCCTGGCGTTTTTGTTGCTGTCCGTTGGCACCCTGCTCCTTGAATTTTTCAAGGTTTTCGATCATTGCGGTGTAGTTTTCGACTTCCTGGGGTGCGCATTCTTTAAATCTGGAAAAGGCTTCGTAGAATCTGAAAAAGATTCTTGAATTGATACTGCCCATTTTATTCTTGGCAATCAGCGCTTCAGAAATCGGAATCATGAAACTGTCTTCCTTGCCCCACTCCCATTCCAAAAAAGGCGTGTCAAAATTGTTCAGGTAATCTGAATAGAGAAAGAAAACGGCATAGGGGTCATAGAGCAGCCCCATGATTTCTTCGAGATCCTCTTTTACCGGGCGGCGATTACTTATGGCTTTCGGCATCCCGGCAGTGGCGATCAAAGTCACTCCCTCAACCGCGCTAAGGCTTTTCAATTCAGCGGCAAGAAAGTTACACTTTTCATTGAAGCTCATTTTGTGTTGATTGCGAATCTGAATTTTGAAAAGGGGATCGATTATGACGGCAACTTCTCCGGCTTTTTCGAGACGGGTTCGCTTAACGTATTTTTTTATGTCATCAAGAAAAACCCGGCCTGAAGATTCATCGACGAGCAAAAGTCTCTGGCTCATTTCAGCCACGGTCTGCAAGCCTTTTTTTCTTTTTTCTTCAAAATCAATTCTGGTTACATAGGGGTTTTTAATGTAATCGATAGGAACTTCAGAAGCATGGGCGACTATTTTGGCAGTGACATCGATACGATTGAGATCGAGACTGAAAAAAATTACCGTCAGTTCAGGGTTGAGGGCGGCCAGGTCCCAGGCCAGCTGGGTTGCAAAAGTAGATTTACCCATGCCCACCCCACCGGTAATGAGATAGAATTCTTTTTGAAATCCGTTAAGTCGCTCCATGAGGATCGGGAAATTGGTATTCAGGCCCAGATAGCTCCGCTTATTGGCACGGTTGGCGTCGACCATTTCCCGCATTTCTTCGATATGAGCCTCGATACCGCGTAAGTATCCGGCGCTTCCCCGCAAAAAGAGGGTTCTTAGTTCCTGAATACAGTTGCTGATAGTTTCATAAGCATCTTTGTCATAATGCATAATGCGCTCAGAATACTGGATCATGCTTCGATGTGCCTGAGTGCGAATATTTCGGTCACGGATTTTTTCGATCAGGGGTTCGACATCTTCAAGCATCGAAACACCCGGAATTGAAAAAGGCGACAGGAAAAGATTTTTGATTCGCTCGATTCCACCGGACAGATCAACGCCATCGCGATTGCCCTGGCGGATATAACGAAGCTTGTCGATAACCGTCGGCAAATTGATAGTGGCATTATCTTCGAGGAGTTCAAGCATTGCGCCAAGAAGGACCCGGTTGGCTTCGACGCCCTGAAAATCAGAAACGCAAAAATGGTTTTCGCGTAACTGGCGCCCGATAATAACCGGCTCAAAGGTCAGGTTTGCCAGAATTCTTTCTTCATCGAGATAAATTTCGTGAAGGAATTCCTCGAGTTCGGTTTTAAGTTTACGAACCTCGGCAGGGGCACTTTTGGCTTTGCCGGCCTTGGCTGGGGTGTTTTTCGCTCGGGTTTTCTGCTTTGTTTTGGGCACTTGAACCTCCAGATTGTTCAGAAGGTCATTTTAAATCAGCGCGGTACAACTGTCAATGGCTCCAGAGCTGCTTATTTCCTGATAATGGCCGCAAAATTCAACTGCAACACATCTCAAAACTGCCTCTTAAGTTTGATTTAATTACCAACTGGATGCCTGCTTACGCAGACATGAGGCTTGCCTCTAAAGTCTGACTAAAATACCAGCTGGATGTCGGCCTTTCTTCTTCGCCAAGGCTACGAAGAACAGGTCGCAGGCATGGCGCTCGCGCAACTCCGATGCTTTCTCTTCATCCCCCGCGAAGGTAGCTGTCACGGGAATCCAGCATGAATTTTGCGATAAATTCAGGCTGCAAGGGCGCCATGGGCAAATCTAACAAAAGGTTAGAATGGAGCGAAAACCTTTTTCAACTCGGATGAGCGAATCTGATCATTCTTGCGCATGGTTTCCCAGTCGGGCTTGATTTGCAACTGTTTTTCGACCTCGGCGCGAAAAGCTTCGTTGGCAAGAGCAGCCCGGGTAAATATCGCCTTCATAACGGCAGCAACCACGAGCATGGTATCGATCATTCCGTCGGGTTGAATTTCGATGAATTCAGCCTTACTTTTTTTCAAATTTTCAACTGGAAAAACGAAACAATCGGAAGCTATTTTTTCATCGGCACTAATTTTTGAAAAAACCAGAACCGGCTTGGGATTGTTTTCGACAAAGATTTCGAGACGTTGCAGGGGAACAGCCTGAGAAGCAGCAAAAACAGCGACACAGCTGCTTTTTTGTGCGGTCGAGCCGCTCAAGCGAATGAGTTTATCGGCAGTGGCGGTTGCAACGAGATCATTCTCAAGGCGCGAAAACAAGGACAGAAAATCCATTTTGACCCGGTTGGATGCCTTGCCCTCAGTTGGCATATTGAACGAAAAATTAGCATTGAACTGGTCGCCCTGAGGGCTCAGGTCAAAAGATACGCCTGCTGAAGCAATCAGAGAAATTTTGTTTTGCAGAGGATCATTCACCATGGCGGTACGGCCGCGAACAATCATGATCGGAGTTAAATCATCGCCTTCGAAAACGTTGAGAGCGTAGTTTTCCGGGGCCGAATAGCGAAGCTGAACCAGCAAATGCATTGGAAAAGGCAGATGCATATCCATGTCAAATGCCAGAGAGCCCGGAAAAGGACCGGGCAATGAAATATTTTTTACATATCCAGAACCGCTGGCAATAATACTTTGAGGATCCATTGCCATGAGGTTACAGACGGATAAAAGCGAAAAAATAAAAACAACAGCCAATTTCTTCATGTTTCTTCTCCTGAATCTTGCGCATCTGAAGTATCAATGAGCTCATGCGCCTGCTGTGGATTTACAAAAAGTGTGTTCTGATGAGTGTAGGAAACCCGCCCAGGTCCGCCGCCGGGAATCTTTTTAACCCAGGCAACCTCGGTGGTATCGACGGCAACCTTGCTGCTGTTTCGAGCAAAGCTGAACCAGGCTGCAAGCAGAGCCCCGCGCTGAATATCGATTTCTTCAATTTCGCCGCGCAGTTTTTTTAAAATTACATGAGCCCCGGGTACATCATTGGCGTGGAACCAGCGATCCTTTTTCGCAGCAACCTGAAAGGTGAGCAGATCATTTTGGCGACCGTTTTTGCCAACGTAGTAGCGACAATCGTCGATTTCTAGAATTGGCGGGAAGTGGATTTTTTTGCGGCGGCCAGAGCTTTTTTCAGACTTTTCTTTTCTTCGCGAGACATTCTTGCGCTCGATCTCGGGAAGATCAGCTTCAGATACCGCATTTTCGGTAAGCCAGATCTGTTCCTGCAGCCAAACTATGTCGGCCTCTATTTCTTTGATTCTTCGGGCAACTTCTGTGGTTCCACGCTGGGCCTTTCGATAGCGCTGAAAGTATTTTTGCGCCTGTGCCGAGACCGGCTTTGCCGGGTCAAGGCCGATGGTCATTTTCTGTCCGGTTTCCCAGTCATCGAGGGTAATGCTTTTGGCATTGGCCGGGATCTGGTAAAGATTTGCCACGATCAGATTACCGATTTTCTGCAATTCGGCAGCATTGGAAAATTCTTTCTGCAGCTGTTTTTGAATGACAAGAATCTGCTCACGCTTTTTTAATTCCCGGGTAAAATATTGCAAAACCTGGGCTTGAGCCTGAGCAAATCGCCGCGATGAAATCAGCTGCCGTTCGGCAAAATCAAGGGCAGCACCGATCGAGGGGAACTCCCTGGCATCAATGACCGGCCGAAAACCGTAAAGAGCCTGAATTCCCGTCTCTTTCCGAACCAGATAAGCGCCTGGTTCAGAACGGTTTTGTTCGAGGATCTTTTTTAATTCAGTTGCAAGAGCGAGGGTTGTTTTCTGGTCACGAGTGCGGCGTGCCAATTCTTTGGCAAGCTGGGGCGAAAATCCGCCAATCAGTTCTGGCCAGCTTTTTGGCGATGAGGTAAAAGCTTTTTCGAGCTCGGGCAACTCAGCAGTAAATGGATTGATTTGGCAGGTTGAATCGGGCAGCTGATAAGTGTTTCCGATTGAATTGTTGGCGGTATTGCCCAATCTTTCGAGGATTTTCAAATTTTTATCGCAAAGGAACAGATCGGCAACCCGGCCGGTAAACTCGCAGACAACAAAATAATCGCTGCGACTACCAAAGAAACTATCGATAACGGCAATCTGCAGTTTCAAAACCCGGTCAAACTGCAGCAATTCTTCAGATCCGGCAAGACCTACCGCAACAATGCGGCCATTTACCAGCAGTCTTTGCATCTGTTTGATTAGGCTGGAGCTCTTTTCAATCTCTACGGACCGCCTGGTGAGCCAACAACCCTGGATTGAAGGTTCGAGCTGAATTACCAGATCATCAAAACCGGTGTTTCTTTTAAGTCGAAAAGAAACGCCGCGGCCCGGAATCGGGAAAATCCGGGCCAGCAAAGGTTTGTCGTTCAGAGCTTGAGAAAGCTCGTTACAGTGTTTTTTTAAGGTCAGGTAATCCATGCTGGGTCATGGAGTCAGCAATGCCGGGTAAACAACCGCTCCAGAAAATTGCAACTCCTGTGCCTTCGCCTGCAGC
>CAZTHA010000209.1:0-7910 GCA_964613435.1 uncultured bacterium | reverse complement strand
CTCTCGCCACACGCCCCTCAAACGTGCGTGTCTACCAGTTCCACCACCCCGGCGGATGATGTGAAAGTGATTATAGCGCAAGCCCGTTTTTCAGTCAAGCAAATTTGCAAGAATTTTACAACGAAATTGAAAAGCTCAGTCCCTTGCCGGAAAAATTCCATTACCACAAATTATGTAGTTTATGCCCAAATACGGCGGGAGCTCATCGTCGTCATCGTCATCCTTGTCGTCATCAACCTTCACGGTTGGAACCTTCACACTCGCGGAATCGTTCACTCCCGGCCATGCTTTAACAACCTTCTCGGCCTTCTCGTCAATCTTTGTTTTTTTGCTGGCCGACTTGGACTTTTTCGTTTCTTCATCCGCATTGTTCTGACCAATCACGAATTTGGCATCAGCTCCAATCGGAAAGCGCCCACGCAGGTCAGGCAACTTGAAGTTCGTTCGACCATCGCCACCGAATTTGTTCTGAATAACCGCGAATAGTGCCTGGTGATCCATGATCTTCAACGTCTGACCGTGGCAGAAAAACCAACCTGCCGGAGCGTAAGGACCGGCAAACATCTTGATTTCACCGATAAAGGCATCCAACTGCTGTGCCCCGACCGCAGAGCATCCCAAACCTATTAAGAGAACGAAAAACAAAGTAAAAAGCTTCTTTCCTGCTATCAAAATTTTCCCCCTTGAAATAGAACTTGATCCCATTCCAAGTCATCATAACCAGAAAAGAATTTTTTCGCAAAATTTATCTGCGATGATTAAAACTCTTGTCGCCAGAACTTATAGCTCAGACTGACACTCAACCTGCATCGATCAGAGCCTTTCAGAAAGCTCAAAACTGTAACCCAGCCCCGGATGACTGGAAATAACAGCACCGCCATCCAGGCCGGCGTCACTTAGCTTGCGACGCAGACTGGCAATAGTATTGTCAACGGTGCGCGGCGTGCCGTCATAATCATAGCCCCAGGCAAACCCGAGAATCTGGGAACGACTCAACACCTGACCCTGATTGGCCAAAAGATAGCGCAGGGTTAACAACTCCTTGCGAGCCAGCCGAACGGTTTCAACCCCAGAAGCAATGATTCGGCCGCTGGTCAGATCGATCTCTGCCTTGTCGAGAACCAGGCTTTTAGCGGCGGATTTTCGCCCCAGCCAGCGTCCCAATCTTGCCTTAAGCACGGCAAGAGAAAAAGGCTTGGTAATATAGTCGGCCGCGCCAAGCTCAAAAGCCCGCACGATATCTTCCTCGCCGCCACGAACACTGATCATGAATACCGGAATCGAAGTCGCCAGCTCGCCCAGATCCTGCAAAAGACGCAAACCGTTGCGACCGGGCAGATTGATGTCGAGTAGAATCAGATCAGGCATGAAGTTGCGGGCCTCTGCTTCGAGCCCTTCGCCATGGTAAAGAGCCTTTACCTCGCCTTCTGAGCGAAGAAAGCTCTTTACCGCGGCACAGGTCGCCAGATCGTCATCGACAATCAGAATTCGCGTCATTTGTCAGCCACCGGAATCACAAAAGTCACTCTGGTGCCCTTATCAACACCCGCAGATTCGAGCCTGAGTTCCCAGCCCATGGCAACGCAGGCTTCCCGGGCCAGATACAGGCCGATGCCGGTGCCGTTGATGCCCTCGAGGTCCGAGCGTGAAGAACGAAAGAATGCGGTTCCAACTTTTGCCGCATCTTCGGCGGAAACACCATAACCGTTGTCGGTAACGGTCAGCTGCAGCACCTTATCCAGGCTCTCGCAGGAAATACTGATCCGCTTCTGATCTGGCGAATATTTGATCCCATTGTCGAGAACCGTCATCAAAGTCTCGACTGCAGCATCAAAGTTGCCCTTGGCAAGTGTTTCAGGCAATTCGCCAAGTTGCACAGCATCCTTTTTTACCAGCGGATAACGGGTAAGAACACGTTCGAGCGCGGTTTCCACGATTGGCTTGAGAGCGATTCGATCGATTTTCATTTCTGCAGTCTTCATGTCTTTGCGGGCCAACTGCAGGAACTGACGGCAATGCGTATCCATTGCTTCAAGCTCGCGCCTCGCCAGCAGATAAAGTTCGTCGAGCTCGCCATTGGCATTGGCTTTCATCGCTTCGGTCAGCACCCCAAGAGAATGGCAGGGGCCGCGCAGGGAGTGAGCAAGATTGAGAACCCAGTCATTTTGCAGCTGCAACTGGCTTGAACTGACTCTTTCGAGACCATAGAAATAGACGATACTGCTGACCATAAGGGCACCGATCAGACCAATTACGATAATCGCCACTTTTAAAGCCCAGTGCGGCAACTTGCCAAAAATTCCGGGTGTGTAAACGATCTGCAGACTCATGCCATCAAGAGTCTGACCTAGCTGCTTTTCGATAAAAATCTGGTTCTCACCCGCGACCAAACCATCGACACCCTGAATCTGCCCCTGGTAATTCACCGCCGCCACAAGTTTTTTGCGCTCATCGAACAGGGCGAGTTTCATGAAATTGTCGTGGCAGAGACGCCGCAGCAGCTTGACCAGCTGGGGTCGGAGGCTTTCCTGCCGGAAAGTAATTCCCCAGATGGCATTGGCCGTGGCATTTTCCGGAACTGCCCACAAAAGCCAGGCCGACTTGCCATCGACAAACTGGCGACTGATCTGCCAACGCACTTGTTTCGGCATTTGCGGAAGCACATAGCCAGGGTAAGCCGGCAAAACGTCTACCGAGGGCTTGACCAGCTGACTGAACGGTATCATTTCATCAGTGAAAGTCATCATGACACTTTTGTCTGCCGAAACTACATTGAGTTGACGGCGGGAAATGTCCCATTGCCATGCCTCTGCACCGTATCTGGCTTTTTCTGCCTGATCTTTTTGCTCAAGATTCCGACTCTGCCAAAGCTCGATCTGGGGGGCAGCTGCGGTTTTGAGCAGACGCTCGAGTTCATCATTTACGAATGCCGGCGAAGCTTCGACCGTCTGACTGTGATAGATCGAGGCAATATGATGGAATGCGCCAAGAATGCCGACACCGGCAACAGAACCGAGCATCAGAAGAATGCCGCTACCAACGGCGACAAGTAGCAGAACCATAATTTTTGGCGAGAAGGCTTTGAACGGATTAGCGAATTTCATAGGATTAATTATACTCATACAGGCTCTCCCGGTTTCAAGATTTTTGAGGTTTTCCAGCCTCAAACTCATCTTGCCCTACCCATGTCACAAAAATGTCATGAACCGGCAGATAATTTTCGCGGGGCAACAATTTCCGAATGACTGGACAAAATCGTGCCGCAATGGCAGAATAGCGCTTATTCCAAATAGCAAGAGAGAGCGATGCTGCAAAAATTCGAAAACTACCTTTATCAACAGGTTTTTCCGGTTAAGCCGCCGAAGAACATTTACCATTATACAACCCAGAAAGGCATTCTCGGCATAATTTCCAACCGCGAAATGTGGGCCACTCAGGTGCATTTTCTCAACGACAAGAACGAAATTTACCTGACCTTCAAGCTGCTCAAGGAAGAGCTCGAGAACCAATACGACAAAACCCGCACCCGACCTCTGAAAAAGCTGCTGAAAGGCATAAGAGAATACCTCGACATCATGGATCAGGGCCATATATGCATTTCTTCATTTTGCGAAGCTGGTGATCTGCTGAGTCAGTGGCGCGGCTACGGTAATCTCGGCAAAGGCTACGCCATCGGTTTCAATCTGAAAGAGCTCAAAAGAATAGCTCACAAGCACGACTTTGTGCTCTGGCCATGCGTTTACAACCCGGAATTGCAGCTCGAACTTGGACAATACCTCATCGACCTGTGGTGCCAGCAGTTTGCCGATAACAAATTTTCGCAAAAACAGATGCTCGAGCAGATTGATATCGACATTTGCCAGCTTGCGCCGATCATCAAGGACGAAAGTTTTATCGAAGAAAAGGAATGGCGCCTCGTTTCATCGATGGTCAACGACCAGTCAAAACGCTTTGCCTTCAGGGAAGGGGAATATTCGCTGATTCCCTATTACAACTTTCCGATAATCGATGCCAAAAATCAAAACTGCATCAATTCTATCGTCGTCGGGCCGTCACCCCACACCGAACTGGCCTGCAACAGCTTGCGCACCTTTCTTAATGCTCAGCAGCTCGGCGAAGTCAAGATAGAGGTTTCGAAAATCCCGTTCAGAAACTGGAAATAGCCCCAAAAGACTCTTTCGCCAGGCGCGGCCAGGCGGGGCAAATGAAAAACGGCCATCTCTGCCGGATTATGTGGCATGATGACCGTTTAATCTTACTTACTGAATAAAAGCAGGTTCGTTTAATGCGAACCCGGGCCTGCTGTTCCCCTACTCTTCGACAACTACTGCCGTCTGGGCGTAGCGACGATATTCGGCCGGAGTCAGAATGACATCAGGATATTCGTTGCTGACCCAAAAGCGCTTGCCATCGGGTGACTGACGCCATTCGCCGTCAAGCAGATTCACTTCATTGCCGTAAATGTAGGCAATTTTCTTTTTGCCGCGCACGCTGGCACTGTCGCCCCAGGTGTTGGTCCAGTCTTCGAGATAGGCTTTGAGTTCGAGACGGTCTTCCTGATTGACGGCAAATTTCAGCCGGCTGACAAAACGCTTTTCCATGCCACTTTCGAAGCGATCGCCAAGCTTGACGAACTTCTCGATGGCATTTCCCGATTCAAGCATCTGATCGAAAAGCCGGTTTTCTTCGTTTTTCAGAAGAATTTCAGCCTCGGCGGCCAGGTCATGCTCGCTTTGTGAAAGCTTGGCGAGCTTCGCATCGATATCGACGAGTTGATCGACAGTATCGCACCAGGCGGATGTGGCGGCAACTAAAACTATGATTACCATTAGCGAAAGCAAATTTCGAATTTTCATGGTTTCCTCGCTGGATGTTGATTCGCAAATATTTAAAGCAATAATCGTACCAAAAATCAGCCGCGGCAGCGCCTTATTTGATGCAGGGTCTTTCGCGCCCGGCAAAAAAGTGCTAAATTATCAGCAATCAACTGCTGAGAAATTACCGCATTTATGAACAAACCAACTCTGCTGATTCGCATCCAGAATTACAACATGGTCAGCTTCGGCGCATTGCTCGGCGCAACGCCCGACGAGCTCCTGAAACAATTCAGAATTGTTTTCTGGCCCGGAACCGAACCTTTCCCCCGTGACCAGCTGGGTGAACGCAACCTCTACCTGCATTCATTCATGCTGATGCACCATGGGCAAATCGGCGAAGAAATTTCACGACTCAGGGAAAGCGGCGCGCCACTTTTCTACCTCGCCGGAGGCGCCCAGGCCAGCGCCGACCCCGAGCGCGTTCTTGCCACCGGTTTCGACGCGGTTTTTGTCGGCAACGGCGAAGTTGATTTCCCGCTTTTGCTGCAGAGTTTTCTCGACAACAAGCTTGACTCTGGAACTCACCGGCAATCAGTTGCGAATATAGACCTTAACGCTTATCCCGGATTCTCGACCCTTATCAATTATCTGCCGCCGATCGAAATCACCCGCGGCTGCCGCTTCGGATGCATGTATTGTGCAGTGCCGCGACTGTGCCAGGGTCGCGTTGTTCATCGCAGCGTTGAAAGCGTATTGAGCGTGCTTGAAGCCTATTACCGCTTCAAAACCCGAAGAAAGCGCATCAAGTTTCTCACTCCGAACGCCTTTGGCTATGGTTCGGAAGACCGGGCACCAAACCTGGAGGCGCTAAGCAACCTGCTTAAAGCTATCGGGGATTTTGGCGTTCCCGAAATTCAGTTTGGCAGCTTCCCCGGCGAGGTCAGACCCGACTTCGTTACCCGCGAAGTGATGGAGATTGTCAAGCCCTATGCAGTAAACCGCACCATCGTCATGGGCGTGCAAACTGGCAGTGATGCGATGTTGAAAAAGATGAACCGCGGCCACAGTCTCGATCAGGCAATCAACGCCATTGCCCTGATCCGCGAGTTCGGCTACACTCCCCATGTCGATTTTATTGTCGGCAACCCGGGCGAGACCCCTGAAGACCGCATACAACTTCTGGATTTCATGGAGAGCATGATCAGACATTATCAGATCCGCATTCACATGCATGCTTTCATGCCGATACCGGGAACGCCCTGGGCTGGCTTTGCCCAGTCGCCGATCGAGCCGCAGATTCATCAGCGTTTGCGCAAGCTCGCCCAGGCCGGGCATCTTGATGGCTGGTGGGAAAACCAGATCGGTCTGGGCCGCAACGAACGCCAGCTCAACAAAACAAATTGCAATTTGCGCTAAAATAGCGTACAATAAATAGGTTATGGGTTCAGCCCTTTTTCATGGGCGCACGCCTGTTCGGTGGTTTTTCCCGGCAATTCCCCGTTCATCTGCAAGCTGGGAACTCAATCGGGCCAGTTTTTTCACCGTCCCGAACCGAAATGGAACAACATGAACAACACTTTTAAATCACTGCATTCTCGTCTGCAACGCGGTCTCGACCAGCTTGGTTTCGTCACCCCGACCCCGGTCCAGGAAAGCGTCATCGAACCTGGCCTGCAGGGCCGCGATCTCTTTGCCTGTGCCGAAACCGGCAGTGGCAAAACCGCCGCCTTTCTGCTACCGATACTTCATCGCCTGCTCGACCAGCAGGAAAAAGATCGTCAACAGCACGGCCGCCCGGTTCCGCTGACCCGGGTATTGATTCTCGCACCCACCCGCGAGCTGGCTGCCCAGATCAGGGAACACTTTTCCGAAATCGCCTGCTTTACCAACCTGCGCGGCGCCGCTATTTTTGGTGGCGTCAACATGGGCCCCCAGGAAAAGGCTTTTCGCAGCAATACCGAGCTGATCGTCGCAACTCCCGGCCGCCTGCTCGATCACATGAACAACGATTATGTCGATTTCAGCAATCTGAGCTGTCTGGTTCTCGATGAAGCTGATCGCATGCTCGACATGGGCTTTCTGCCGGACCTGCGCCGCATCATGCGCCAGCTCCCGAAGACCCCGCGCCAGACCATGCTTTTTTCGGCGACAATGCCGGAAACAATCGTTAAACTGGCCGAAGAACTGCTTAAAGATCCGGTTCGCCTCAATATCGAGCGCCCGCCGATGACCGCTGAAGGAATCGAGCATCTGGCCTATCCGGTCGTCGATGTCCTCAAGCACCACCTGCTGCTGCACCTGCTCGCCGAGAAAAAAATCGAATCGGCAATTGTTTTTACCCGCACCAAGCATCGCGCCAACCGACTGGCTGAGTTTCTGACCGAATATGGCGTGAAATGCGACACCTTTCACTCGAATAAACGGCAGCCGCAGCGCACCAAAGCGCTGAAGGATTTCCGCACCGGTGCAATCAGATTGCTTGTTGCCACAGACATCGCCGCCCGTGGCATCGATGTTGAAGCTTTATCACACGTGATCAACTTCGACGTGCCCCATCTGGCCGATGATTATATCCACCGCAGCGGACGCACTGCCCGGGCCAACATGAGCGGCATTGCCCTGACCCTGGTTTCGCCCCAGGAAGTCTACGACTTCAAGGGTATCGAAAAGCATATTGGTCAAACTATCCAGCGCGAAAAAGTCGCCAACTTCAATTACGACGCCAGACCCACCGAACAGCTCGAAATTCCGCTGCCGGTCCGTATTGCCGCCCACCGTGCCAAACGCGCCGATGAACGAGCCCGCGCCGCCGCCAAAGTCGCCCGGAAAGCCGCTTCAGGCTCTACGCCCAAGCCGGCCCCAAAAGCGCCAACCACGCAGAACAAGCCGAACCCCGGCTTCACCAAATTCTACAAGGATCGTCCGCAAACCCGACGCCACAAATAGAGCTCTGTCGAACCCGAACAAAAAAGTTTCGAGCAATTTTTTCATCGAAATATTGACTTGTAAACCCGAAGGTGGTATCATTGCCCTTACGACACTGGGGTGTCGTCTAATGGTAGGACAGCAGTCTCTGGAACTGCCTATTGGGGT
>CAZTHA010000208.1:0-7933 GCA_964613435.1 uncultured bacterium | reverse complement strand
CTTCTTCACGATGACCAATGATGATCGGTCCATAAGCACAAAGATAATCGAGATACTCGTTTCCATCGATGTCAGTAATGCGGCCACCTTTGCCGTGGTCGAAATAAATGGGATACTCACCTTCAACAAAGTTGTAGGGTCTTCGTATGCCAAGTACTCCGCCGGGGGTACATTTTTTGCCACGTTCAAATTCAGCCATGCTGTTGGTTAAATTGAGTTTTGGAGCGTCAAACATTACTTTCCCTCCTGGGTTTGCCAGATTTGAGAACAGCCACTGATGCATGCATATATAAGTTGCTCATTCCCGACCTTGCGTTTTTTTTGGTAAATCTGATACCAGATATTCTAGATACCCTGCCCGCGAAAATCAAATTTAATTTTGCCGGGCTCAAAAAGCATTAATTGCAGGGAAAAAGCAGCCGATGCCACAGCAAACCCAATGTTTTCACTGGACAAAGAACCCGGTTCTGCCTGATAATTTTATCCAGCCCGGCAATCAAGCCGATAATTTTCCCGGAGGGAATCATGCTCAGATTTTCCGTAGGCGACCTTTTGACCGCCAGCGACAGTTTGCCGACCAATTGCTCACAGGCGATAAAAACCTTACTTGAACAATGGACCCGTGACGATGCCGCAGGGTTTTCCAAGACCTCACGCATAATCATAAACGAAAACATGCTTGCAAATCTGGCCGCCGGGCAACTGCCAATCATCGATTTCATCCTCGACAAGCTGCTTCTGGTCAACCAGATGCGTGGCAGCATCGAGCTGCATGCCGACCTGGTAGATTTAACCAGAAGTTTTTTGCAGGCCTGCAACGAAAGGAACCAGCCCCCATCTTTTTCTTTCATGAACCATTTTTTTAAGGGGGCAAACCGCCTTCTTGCCAGTGGAGAAACGGTAGATGACCGCATTGCAATGCAGACTCACGCCGCCGGGCAAAAACATCACCAACTGCTAAAAGTTTTTGTCGAATTGCCTGTTTTCAAGCAATTCATCGACAAGGGCCCTGACACGCCTCGGGTAAACGGCCCATCGGACCCAGACCTGCAGCCCTCCTTCAACGGCATAGAGCATTTGGAGCTTTGTCATCAGGATCTTCTCGGTTTACTTCACACACGCCGCTACGATTTTTTCAAATTGCGGCTTGAATTGGTTCTCGGTCTGGTTCATCAGATACCCGCACTTCAGCTAAAAGCCATTTGGCTGCCAGAAATCATTACCTGGGCCAGACACCTTTTTGATTTCGACGCCAACCACCTCCAGAGTCTTAAAAGCTGCCTGGAAAGCTTTTTGCAGATTTTCCCCGGAACCTTTTCCAACGGGCTGATCGATGCCTGGCAAATGGGCGAACGCGGCCGGGTTCCAGGTCAAAAGGCTGAAGAACCCGCACTCACCACCGAGTTCGTCTATCGTGAAGCACTCAAGGAAATTCTGGGAGACGGAATTCTTTCACCTAGAGAAGAAGAATATCTTAAAAATCTGCGCGATTATCTTGAAATTCCCCAGGAAAGATATCAGCAGATTTTTGCTGAAGTAAGTGCAATGCCCCGCTCAACCAACCTTGAATTCGAGCCCTATGAGTTCTTTTTCAATCTTGCCAACCGGGCGATGCAGGATGGGGTTCTTGAAGAATCCGAAAAAAACCTGCTGGCAAAAGCCGCCAACGCCCTTGAATTGGAAAAGGAAGCCGTCCACCAGATTTTTGCCGAATCAGTGCGCAATGCCCCTAAACCGGTTTCCGAACAAGCGCAAAAAGAGAACGCAAAAGATCGCCTTTCGTCAAGCTGGTTTGAAGCAATTGAGCTTCGCCGCCAGCTTCCAAAGTTTTCGATCGCCAAACAAATCGAGAATCTTGGTGAACAGATGCTTAAAATCAAGCCTCATGCTGACGATTCTGAAGATCGGGACCGGGCAAAACTTGTTTTCATTTACGAACCGGAAATTTATGCCAAACCCTTGTTCATAATACTTACCACTGATCAAAATCGCGAATTCCTGCGCCTGCGCCTCAGAGGCGAAGATTTGAAATTGCGCGGCAGCGTAACATTTGGCCAGGACATGACGATTATCAACCGCTCCCAGGATCGGGAGGCCCCGATAAACTTCTCTGAAGAGTTCAACCCTGCCCAGATGAAAGCAGCGATAAAAGCGGCACTGGATTCAGCTAACGGCTGCTATGTTCTGGCACTGGTACCTTATCCTTCATTGAACCCGATTTTCATCAAAACCATTTACGGTTCGATAGAATTGTCCGGCTCACTCGAGCGAGCCGAAAAAATGATGGCACAAAACAACTTTCAGGAAGCGATAAACATTATGCAGCAGGCAACAACGGCAGCGCCAGAAATTGCCGAAGGCTGGTTCACTCTTGGCAACGCTTATCGCACCCTTGCCCGCCAGAATCCAGGCGTCGAGGCTGACAAACAACTCGACTCTGCATTGGACTGCTATGCCAAAATTCGCGAAACCTGGCCAGAAATGGCAGAGGGATGGGCCGGCACTGCCATGATTTTACGCCAGCGCGGCAAGCTTGAAGAATCGATAAGCAATATGGAAAAGGCCATCAGCCTTCAGCCTATGTCGATTTCCAACCGGCTGACCTACGCATTCTACGGCCTGTTGAAATACCAGAGTGATCCGAAAAACCTTTTCCAGTTTCTGAAAGACAATTTGACCGATATTTACAACTTCATGCCCAATAACCAGCGGATTATCGAATTTGTCGGTCAGGTTAACGAAAAGTTTGGCATAGAAATACAGGCTGTATTACAAATGACCGAAATCGATAGCAGCTTCCAGTAACCAGATTGTATTTAGGGCCATTTCCTGATCGAGGGTATTTGAGAGGAAGATAAATGAGCAGTGTTGATAAATTTATCGGCTGTTTTCTCGGACTTGCCTGTGGAGATGCTCATGGTGCGCCTTATGAAGGCGGCTTTTTTGAAAGGCTTGCCTGGAAGATCGTAGGAAAATCTCCAAGCGGGCGAATGCGCTTTACCGATGACACCCAGATGTCTATCGATCTGGCAAAATCGGTTTTGCAAAATAACGAACTCGATCAAGAAGCCCTGGCCCTTCATTTCGCCGGCAACTATTGCTGGACCCGCGGTTATGGCCCCGGGGCCGCACACACCCTTTATCTCATCAAAAAGGGTCGGCCATGGCAAGAGGCAAATCGGGCGAGATTTCCCAACGGATCTTTTGGCAATGGCGCGGCCATGCGTGCTCCGATAGCCGGCATGCTATACAATGGCAACATCGAAGCGACCTGCGAAACAGTATTGAAATCATCTGAAATTACTCACGCACACCCAGAAGCAATTGAAGGAGCCATATTGATTGCCCTTTCGGTCCAGTGTGGCCTTGCCGGACATATTGACCAGGAGGTAAAGTCACTTCTCGAAAAGCATTGTCGGTTGCCAGTCTTCAAGAACAGGTTAGATCAGGCTTTCACATGGCTCGAAGAAGATTATCGCCCATCCCGAACTGAAATTGTCAAAAGTCTCGGCAATGGCATTGCTGCAGCGAAATCTTGTGTTACCGCGATTTACTTGGCACTGGCAAATTCGCAACAACCTTTTGCCAGTCTTCTGGAGGCAGCAAGAGACCTGGGCGGCGATGTCGACACCATTGGTGCAATGGCAGGGGCTATCTGGGGTGCATTCCACGGCTTGCCAGAGCTGCCTTCAGAAACATACACCCGGGTGGAAAATTTTGAAGAAATCATCGATCTTGCCGAAAAAATATTCAAATTCAACCAGACAGTTTCTAATTGCAAAAACCTGAGTGGCAATTGATTGTCAGAATCGAGAATCCGAATGAATTGTGAAAATTGTGAAAATACCGATCACAAAAAAATCCTGCGAACGCTTTTGAGCTCACAGAAATTGGGAGTTCTCGCCACCACTTGCGGCGATGTTCCCCACACATCGATCGTCGCGTTCTCATGCTCTGCCAATCTAGAATTTGTCTATTTTGGCACACCAATCGCTACAATCAAGTTTCGCAACATCGAAAAAAACCCGCACGTACAACTGCTAATCGACAATCGTCAGAACCTGGCCGTAGATTTCAGTTTTGCTGCAGCAGCCTCGGTAATCGGCGAAGCAGAAATTCTTGTGGCTGAAAAAAGAAATGAAGCCCATTCCTGCCTGCTCAAAAAACATCCGGAATTATCTCAATTTTTTGCGGCACCAACCTGCGCTCTGGTGAAAATCAAAGTCGAAAAATTCAGTCTGGTCACCCGATTTCAGGAAGTGAGTGAATTTTCGCCGGCCCAGGTTCTATGAAAAAGATCTTATAGCAATTCCTGAAAAGCTTTAAGAAATCTGGCAACGTGCAAACCGTCGACAAGGCCATGGTGCACCTGAATCGCCAGCGGAAAAGTCACTTTGTTTTCTTTTTCGGAAATCGCCCCAAAAGTCATTTTTGGCACGGTGTCCTGCGGTTTTAGGGACCTGGCGTAGGTCAGGCCCGAAAACCCGTTCCAGGGAAGACTCGAAAAATGAATCTGGTTAAGCTGATAATCCTGTTCAAGGCACATGCCAGTACGTTTACGAACCTCGTCGATCATCTTCACTGCATTTTCGCTGAACTCAACAAAATCTTGTTTGAATTCGATAAAACAGCAGCCGAAGGTCTCGTCTTCGCGCAAAATAGTTGCCGAGGCATGTATCTCGTCGTAACAGATGATTTGTCCGTCTACCAAGCGCAGCCGCAGTTCCTCGACTTCCATAACCGCAAGCAAGGCCTTGTGAAGATAGCTCAAAAAGAATGAGCGTCCCTTCTCTTTCGCTTGCCTGCGGGTTCTGGTACAGTCTAGCTCGGTAACCATGCTCCAGTATGGGTCATCGAGAGAACAGAAGTAATTGAAGTGTTCGCGCCGCTTCCAGTTTTCCAGATCGATGATCTTCATTCAGTTCAAAAGGTCAGATGCCAGCTGATTGATCTTCTCAATCAACTCAGGGCACTTTTCGGCATCACCGGGAGCAAAAAGATTACCGCCATGAATTACATGAAAGCCGGAAAAATTGAAATACTCCTTCAAATGCGAATATTTTTCGGGAATCTCTTTAAAAACCGAATCTGGAGCTCCCTGGGTGAGAATGAAAACCAGATGTTTTCCTTCTGCCAGCCTGGATCGATTGGCACCGGTCATGAATTCTGGCGTAAGCAACGAGTAGGTGCGGTCAAGAAACAACTTGAACTGCCCCGAAACATCAGCAAAATAATTGGGCGCGGCATAAATAATGATATCCGCCAACCGCATCTCATCGAGAACGGAAGTCAGATCATCCTTTATGACGCAGCTTTCATGGGTTTTCTTACAAGCTCCGCAAGCCTTGCAGCCCTTGTAGCTCATTTCTTCAAGAAAATAAGCGCTGGTTTCGGCACCTTTTGCTCCTGCTGTCGCCAGAAAACGTCCGGCCAGAAAACTACTGTTACCCTTTTTCCTCGGGCTTCCCAAAATGGCAATTACTTTCATCATTCACGTCCTGTTGAGCTTCAATTTAATCTTTATGAACCTATCGATCATAAGATTTTCTATAGACATAAATCGAGAATCTGGCGGCTGACCTCAAGGTCGACATCGCCGTTTTCGCCTAGTTTGATCATCTGATGCGACTTCAATTGAGCCAGAACTTTGTCAATTGCTTCTACACCAAGATTATAATCGCTTAGCTTGGTCTTAACCCCCATCTTTTCAAAAAACTCAACAGTTTTTCTTATTGCTTCGCTGATTTTATGCTCATCGTTACCTGATTTAATTTCCCATACCCGCACAGCATACTGTAAAAGCTTGTCATGCTTGAGATTCTTGCGCAAATGCAGATTGCCGGGAAGCACAATCGCCAAAGTCACCGCATGATCAAGGCCATAAAGGGCGGTCAACTCATGGCCAATCATATGGGTCGACCAGTCCTGCGGAACGCCACAACCGATAAGCCCATTCAAGGCCATGGTCGCCGCAAACATCAGGTTGGCCCTGACATCGTAATTTTCAGGTTCTTTTAAAGCTACCGGACCATCTTCGATCAGCGTATGCAACAAACCTTCAGCAAAGCGGTCCTGAATCTTCGCATGTGCCGGCTGGGTCAAATACTGCTCGACAATATGAACAAAAGCATCGATCACTCCGTTGGCAATCTGCCTGGCAGGCAAAGTAAAAGTCTTTAGCGGATCCAATACCGAAAATAGCGGGTAAACAAGCGGACTTTTAAAGGGAAGCTTGGCCTTTATCTCCGCCCGGGTAATCACTGATCCATTATTCATTTCCGAGCCGGTAGCCGGCAAGGTCAGAACTGTTGCGAACGGCAGAGCTTCTTTGACGCAAGCGCCAAATGTCTGGAGAATTTTCCACGGATCATCGGGAAAAGGTGCGGCGGCAGCAATAAATTTGGTTCCATCGATAACCGACCCGCCACCAGCAGCGATTAGAAAATCCACTCCTTTTTCCCGGACCTGTTCAACGCATTTCATCAAAGTTTCATAAGTAGGATTCGGCTCAACCCCAGAAAATTCGTAAACCTCCCGGCCTTCAAGGGCCTTCATTATTTCTTCATAAACACCGTTTTTTCTGATGCTGCCCCCACCATAAACGAGCATGATCTTTTTACCCGCAGGGACTTCGTTTTTGAGGGCGCCAATCGTGCCTTTGCCAAAAATGATCTTGGTCGGATTATAAAAAGTGAAATTTTTCATACGCCTGTCTCCTCATTTTTCTTTTACCTTTTCACAAGATATTCATTAAAGACCAATAAGTCAAAAGATCCTGAATATGCCTTTAACAAATATGTTAGAATCTGAATCAACAAACATTTGACGGCTAATGATTCTTCGTCGAATCAGGGAAACAAGTGGAAATCTGCAGATGAGGTATGCTTATGATCAGCGCAATTGCAGCTCTAATTAAACACCAGGCCTATGAGATATCTGAATGGATAATTGAATTAAGGCGCCGGTTTCATCAAACCCCGGAACTCATGTATCAGGAAGTCGAAACCAGCAGAATTATCAGAGAAATCCTGGATGAGCTGGATATTCGCTGGCAATATCCAGTTGGAATTACTGGAGTCGTAGGATTTATCGGCAACGGCAGTGAACCTTGCGTCGCAATTAGAGCTGACATGGACGCCCTGCCAATCACCGAAGAAAATGACACCGATTACTGCAGCCGCATTCCTGGCCGGATGCATGCATGTGGTCATGACTGCCACATTGCCATGTTACTTGGAGCAGCAAGAGTACTCAAGCAACACGAAGCTGAGATAAATGGCACCATCAAGCTTATTTTTCAACCTGCCGAAGAAGGTGGCGCCGGAGCCGAAAAAATGGTCAACGAAGGCGTTCTTTCTTACCCCCAAGTTGCCAGGATTTTTGGCATGCATGTCTGGGCATCACTGCCTGCTGGCAAAATTGCCGGAAATTCAGGAACCATACTCGCGGGCGTCAGCAACTTTCTGGCAAGCGTTAAAGGCCGCGGCGGCCACGGTGCATCACCACAGAATTGTATCGATCCGGTGGTCTGTACCGCTAAAATCATCACCGAACTTCAAACCATAGTATCTCGCGAAACAGACCCTTTCGAGCCTGCAGTCGTAACCATCGGCTCCATTCAAGGGGGGGAAGCCGCTAATGTCATCCCTGAAACCGTAAACTTTTCAGGAACCATCCGCAGCCTGACCAATGAAGGTCTGAAAAGGCTTCGCCAGAGAGTTGAAGATGTCATCGAAACGATTGCTGCCGCCAACAAATGCACGGTGACGATTTCATCGCCCCTTGTCGATTACCCGGCAACGATAAATGATGAACATTGCTGGAAATTGGCCAAAAACGTTGCTGAAAAGCTGGTCGGCAGAAAGAATATTGAATTGATTGGTCCAGCAATGGGTGGCGAAGATTTTTCTTTTTATCAGCAACAAATCCCAGG
>CAZTHA010000207.1:0-7936 GCA_964613435.1 uncultured bacterium | reverse complement strand
GCTTCGACCATCTGCAAAAAGCCGTCAGTCGCATCTTGTTGCTCAACCGGGAAAAACACCAGCATTTTTCCGCCGATAATTTTGTCGATATCACCACCGCAATCGATGACGGCACGACAGATACGTCCCATTTCCGTGGAAAAATCCTCAAAGTTTTCGGCATTAATCTGATTCGTTGAAGTCGCGAGATTGATAAAAGCGATTATTCTTCGGGTTTTGAAACCCTGTCGGGCTTTTTGATGCTGTCCGGCGTCGGCAAGAAGAGTTCCGGCATGTTGGGATACCAGGCTCTTGAGCAGAGACTTTTCCTTGATCATTTTGGCCATGCGGTTAAATGCGTGGCAAAGTCTGCTCAGTTCATCCTCATAAATGGCTTCGATTTCAAGATTATAAGACTGTTCCCGTAGCGATCTGGTCTGAAAAATCATCTTTCTGACCGGTTCGATAAGGTTCTGGGCGATGGTCATCAGCATGACATAGGCGATAATTGTTCCGACGGCAAGCAAAAACATGGCCAGAAGAATTGAATAATTTAATTGCCGCTTGATCCTGGTCAGGCTTGAAAAGGCGGTCAGTTGCGTTTTCGGATGAATGCGGCCAATCTGCCCGACGACCATCAATTCGTCGCCCGCGTAAGGCACTGCAAATTCGAGGCGTTGGCCGGTATGGCCGACCCAGCGCAGGATTTTTTCCGACAATTCGGCTCTTCTCTTACGATTGGGGTATGAGGCGTGCCCCATTTTAATCTGCACTTCAGCAAATACCGGGATACTGTCGGGAACGAAGGTAGCGGCGGCGCGCAGCATAGCCCGCTGATCAGTCAAAACCGTGGTCCAGACGGCGAGATAATCAGGGTTGTCGAGGGTCGGTACCGGCAGACACATTACGGTAATGCATGAACTGATGGCGTTTTGAACGACAGGGCGCCACAATGATGAGAATAATTCGGCCATGATTTTTTCGCCGAACATCGACCGGTAAACATGGACGAAAGATTCGAGGATCATCTCGTCTTTGGCTTGCTGAGCCAATGGCAATGGATTCGGCACTTCGCTGCTGAGGATCGTATTGAAAATTATGCGGCTTACGCCTTCGGCAATTGAATTTGAAGAGCTATCCTGGCCCGGATCAGGTTCTTTGCCGATGGCACTGGCCGTCTCGCCGCAAAATAACTGCCTGCCCCACTTCGACCGGCACTGGTGCGCCCTCTTCTAGCTCGGCAGTGTTTTCGCCGAGGTATTTTTCAACGAGGGCGGCGACGTTTTCATTTTCTGCTTTTACAAGATTTTGTAACCCAGCATTGCTTGAAATGAAAGCCAGGCGATCGGCGAGAAATGGCTGAAACAGGTATTGAAGGCGTTCTACCGCTTCAAGTTTGCGGTTGATTTTCTGAAGCTCTTCCTGCTGCAGGTTTTGCAGCTCGATATTCTGGAACCCCTCGACAGCCAGAAACACAAAGCTGGCAGGAACGATAATACCAACGAGAATCGCCGCAGAAAGTTGCTTGCGCAAAGAAACGGCGAACCCTTCTCCCCGGCTGACGGTCAAGCGCCAAACTCGCGCAAAAACGAGAAAAAGAAGCCAGACTAAAGCCTGCAGAGGCAAAACCCAGGCCAGTGATTCCCTTTCCCGATAAAAATCGGCGCGAAATTTGTGACCGCCGATTTCAAAATTTTGCTTCAACAACAGCTCGAGATTTTGCGAAATAGGCGGCTGCGACGCGAGAGTTTTTCTTTGATTGTTTTCATCGAAAATTTCCATATAGCCGCCTGACATTGAGTTCAGCTTTGGAATCTCATTCAAGATCGCCGGCAAACAATCATCAAGAGTGAATCTTGCGATCATGATTCCGGTAAGGTCCCATTGCCGGCTGGCAGGGAAATTAAAGAGCGGATAAGCTCCATCTGCGGTTCTGGTGCGATAAACCTCAGGGTCGATGCGAAAAAGCGGGGCCCAGAAAAAAACCTTTTCCTGATTGTCGATACTGAATGGAAAGTTTCTAAAAGTCATTTCATCTTGCAAAAAGCCCAAATCAGATCTCAAGCCGAAACATTTTTCGATGACCGGCTCAAGTTCCGGGTTACGAATCTGCAGAAGAAAATCAAAACTCCCCTTTTTGCCGGCAAATTCGCGGCTTTGGCGATCCAGGGCCAGCAACAGCCGATGCAGCCCAGAATGATCCTCTTCTGCAAAACCATGCAAAAGAAATGGCTTTACCCGATCTTCCCGGCTGCGGCACAAAGCCAGCTTTTCAAATTTAAAACCTTTTCGGGTAAAACTATCTTCAAGCCTGGCGCGATATTCGGGCAACTGATTGTCTGAACAGAAAAGCAGGTCCGTGCCGATTCTTTCGGCTTCCCGGCAAAGAAAACTTTCGCTGAGAAAAAAGGCAGCATTTTCATGCTTCAACAGTTGCGCCATAGACATAGCGAATTTTCGTCCGGCAGCCGCTTTTTCACCCTCGAGATTTCTGGCAAGATTGCCGATGAAACCATGCAGATTGAAAGCTGCCAGGGCCATAACCAACAGACCGGAGACAAAAAAGGCGTTTCTGGAAATCCCCGACCCGGGCCGGCTCAAGATTTTGCCGGCGGCGGCTTCAGGCCCGATGTGGCTAAGTGACTGATCAAGGCTTTTTTCATCAGGGACTTCCAGCAGTTCCCAACCGGTATCTGCATCATGATTCAAACTTTCAAGGCGACAACCTTGCGTTTCCAGCAGATTTTTCATTTTTTCGGAACAGATTATCGGTTCCTGAGCAGAATGGCGGCTGAGCGCTTCCAGTTCCGCTGCCTGTTTTAGGGGCCGACCCAGAATGGCATAGTCGAGTCGTGAATCGGGGTCGCCAATGATTCCGGAGGTGAATTCGCCGAAATCCAGGCCAATACCAATGCGATATTCGAACAGGTTGATTTCTCGGCGACGCTGCATGATTTTTTCCAAGCGTTTCAGCATTTTTTTGCCGGCCTTTGCCGCACGCAATGATGTCGATTCAGGGGTTTCCGATTCACGCACTTCAAAAACTGCTTCAATGGCATCGCCGATAAATTTATAAATTTTTCCGCCCTCTGAAGTTATTGCCAGAGCCATTTCGGCAAAATGGCCATTGAGCATCGAAGTTATCTGCTCGGGTGGGAATTGTTCAGAAATGCTGGTAAAACTGCGAATGTCGGTTACCAGAGCAACCCCCTGAAAAATTCGGCAAGTGCGGACGCCCTCTTCTTTTTCAGAGGATTTGATCGCTTCAAGGACCTGGTCGGAAAGAACTGCCGCCAGCTGTTTTCTTTCGCGCAGGCCGGTCAGCATATTGCCTATTTCCTGGCCAAGAATACCAAACTCATCGTTTCGCTCAAGAAGCTCGGGAACCGGTTCGAAATTTTCACCGGCGATTCTTTCGACGGCAATGGTGGTCAGATTTATTGGGCCAATTATGCGCAAATAAAGAATGTAAGCCAAAACCATTGCAACGGCGAAGCAGAAAATCATGATAAAAACATTGTAAAAGCGCATGGAGCGGTATTGTCGGTAAATACTTTCGGTTCGCGCAAAACTGGCAAAGATGACTCCGGGGAAGTTTTTTGATATCTGCACCTGAACCAGAGCATTTTTGCTATTGGCAGTTGCCAGGTCGGGATTCTCTTCGGCGGCAAGAATTCTCTTTTTCAGAAATTCTTTCGCCGCGTCATCGCAATTATCGGAAAACAACCATTTTTCTTTTTCTTCGCGCTCAGCCGGCAATAAAACCGCGTTCATGGTTTCGGGGTATTCTTTGAGCAAAGTTTTCATTGCCGCGGAAAAAACCAGCTCATAATTATTTTTCAGGGAGAAAAACAGCTGCAAAGAAAAGCCGTTATCGGTCTGCAGGTAATAGTCCTGCAAAAAGCCGAAGCGCTCGTTGCCGGCATCGAGCCAGATTGCCTCACCCCGGCGCTTATCGAGCTCCTTGCCGAAATCTCGATTCATGATCATTTCATAAATGATCGAATAGCTTTTCATATCAACCGAAACGTCTTTTTCGGGCAATTTGAATTCGGGGTTCTTTTTGACCATGGCCGAGCGAAGATTATCAAAAAGCGGCGCATGGCAGAATGCGGCCAGGTAGTCAATTGATAGCTGCAGGGCGCGAGAATAGCGGCGGTTTGCTTTTTTCCCGGCGACATCGATGATATCGAGTCCGGCAAGCACCAGAGGTTCATCGTTTTGGGTAAAAAACTCAGTAATCTTGTTGACCACCATTTTCGGCTCTTTCTGCCAATAAGCGAAAGCAGTCGAGGCTTCGCGGTCATCGAGAAATTCATAAAATCTTTTTAAATATTTGCTTTCAATATTCTGTTGCTGCAATTCAAGTTTCAGAGTGCAGGCGCGGGTTTGATTGTCGACACGATATATTTCTGATTTAAGCCATGATTCAGAATAGAAATGGGAAAGGGCCACAGACATTGCGATAGGAACGAGAACGGCAAAGGCAATGACCGACAGGAAGCGATTGCGCAAAGAGATCTGCGGCCATTTTCCAAAAATCAGGCGACTCGAAAGAAGCAAAAACCCGGCAGTGTAGGCAAAAAAATTGATCAGAAAAAGCCAGATCGGGTTCTTTTCAACCGCCGACATGTCTGCCAAATATACTGCCAGCCATTCCCGGTCAGGAATTTGCCGGGTAAACAGCAACTTGTGTCCGATCGGCAAGGCGTTTGGCAGACCCTGGCTGGATAAAGTATTGTAGGTCATCAAACCTTTTTTCAATTTGGATTTGATTTTACCAAAGCCCTTATTTCGGGCCAATTCGGAGCCAAGAACATCTGCTGCTGTTGATTTGAAAAGCCTGACGAAACCGGCGTTATTATGCCCATTATGGCGAATTGCCTGCGCAAGCACGAGTTTTTCAAGATCGGGCGAGTTTTCGAGTATCCAGAACCAGGCTTTAATTTCGCCGCCGGGGGTATGCCAGTAGTCCCAGATGAAAAAAGAGGGCCGATGATTGACGATAGCGGGAAAAGGCCGGCCATTGAAAAGTCTGGCAACATCTTCCGGGATCATTCTCGGCCCGAAAAGATGGGCGAACATTTTTCGGCAGGTTTTTTCTTTGAGATCAGGCATTTCGCGGCCCTCGGCAAGGCTCAACAACAGGGTTAAAATATTGGTTAACTGAGCTTTGCCAAACTGCCCGCCCGGTCGATATTTCGGAATGCTGATCCGCCCGTTTTTTTCTTCGAGCAAGTAAATGTCAGATCTTAGTTTGCGGCCAATGCGCGCCGCCGGTTGCAGGATTCTTTCATTTATCATCGCAAGTGCTGAAGCCTGATTGAAACCTGTCTGCAAAGATGCTTTTGCCTTTGCAGCAACTTTTTTAACGAAGGCATCGGCATCGGCGTCTCTGATCATAGCTTCGAGTCGTGACTCGATGCGGTTGCCGTATTCGAATTCGGCGAATTTTTCTTTTCGGCTCTGGTCAAGGCGGGCACCGATATTTACGATAAAAATCGGCAACAGAAACAAGGCCAGCGCAAACAGGCCAAGAGTTGGTTTCAGCAGCAGATTTTTCAGTTTTTTGAACAAGATTGCCTTCTCAGAAGAAAAAATGAGCCGGCAACAATTTAACATAAAATCAGGCGGCAAACCCAACTCCTGTTTGGGCATACCGCCTGATAGGCTTCAGATAGACTTCATATAGCCTCAACAGGTGACTATTTCATGAATTTTCTGGCAATCGTTTGATACGCATCGCGAAAGGGCACGCCACTCTGTACGAGCTGATATGCTTCTGCGGTGGCAAAAAGTTCACTCGTCATGGCTGTCGCACATTTGTCGGCATTGACTTCAAGATTCTCAAACAGAAGTTGGGCAATTGCCAGAGTCTGCGTGACCGCTGAAAAAGCCTTGATCAAAGGCTCTTTGGTCACCTGAATATCACGATTATAGCCAGAAATAAGGTTAGCGCTACAATTTTTGATTACGTGCTCATACCCGGCAACTTCATGAAGCTTTGCCCGCATCAACTCGAGCACATCGGGATTCTTTTTTTGCGGCATTATTGAACTGCCGGTCTGAAATTCGTCGGGCAGCCTGAAGAAATCCAGCTCCGGCTGAGTGAAAACGATCAGGTCGGTGGCCAGCCGGTTAAGGTCGAACATAATCTGAAACAGCGTATTCAAAACGAAAATATCGAATTTGCTGCGACTGTGCTGTGCATAGATAGGGTTCTCCTGAACCCTGGAAAACCCAAGTTCGTCGGCTACTGCCTTGCGATCGAGGGGCAGCGGAATCCCATAACCGGCGCCGGTGCCCAGAGGGCACTGGTCGATAAGCTGCAATGCACTTTGCAGCAACGCCTGGTCGTCTTCAAGCGCGCACTTGAATGCGTTGGCCCACATTGCCGTCGACGACGGCATGGCTTTTCTTGTGTGGGTATAGCCTGGAATCGGCTGTTCCCCGGTTCTTTCAACAAAGCTCGCGATGGCCGCCACCAGATTTTTTGTGGAAGCGAGTGTTGCTTGCAACCGTGATTTCGTAAACAGCCGGATAGCGGTCAAAACCTGATCATTGCGCGAACGGCCGGTGTGAATCTTTTTGCCGATATCACCAAGCTTGCTGGTTAGAAATACTTCAATCGCAGTGTGACAGTCTTCCTGGTCGGGCTTGATGACGAATTCGCCTTTTTTTACCAGTTCGGCAAGACAGTCGAGCTCCTGCACCAGCTGGCCTGATTCTTCCTTGGTAAGAATGCCTATTTTGGCGAGCATGCGGGCATGGGCCTGGCTCGCCTGGCAGTCAAATTCAATCAGCTGCATATCGAGCAGGTAATCATTACCGGTTGTAAAGCTTTCAATCTCGCGATTAAGCTCGTAGCCTTTTTCCCAGAGTTTCATTCATCTTCTCTCCAGCCATAGGGCTGACTTTTTCGCAAAACCAGGTTGTGGGCCTTGAGACGCATGCCATTGATATTGATGAAGCCCTTGCAGTCGACAGAGTTGTAGCCGCCTTCGATATCCATACTCGACAGCTCCTGGTTGTAGAGCGACGCGGTCGATTCGCGGGCGACGACCTGCACATTTCCCTTGTAAAGCGCAACGGTCACCACGCCATCGATGTTTTCCTGGCTTTTATTGAAGGCGCACATGAGAAAGTCCATTTCCGGCGAAAACCACAGGCCGTTGTAAATCAGCTCGGCAAATTTGGGCATCAGCCCGTCGCGAAGGTGCATGACTTCTTTGTCCATGGCAATTCCTTCCAGGTCGCGGTGAGCTTTCCAGAGAATGGTTCCGCCGGGAGTTTCATAAACCCCTCTTGATTTTATGCCGACATAGCGGTTTTCGACCATGTCGACGCGGCCAATCGCGTTTTCCCGACCCACATCATTCAAATATTGGAAAAGTTCGAGCGGATCTTTGATGCTGACGCCGGCCTCTGGATTTTCGACGAGAGTCGGCAGGCCGTTTTTGAAATGGATTCTTATCAGGGTTTCTTTGTCAGGAGCTGTTTGCGGTGATCTGGTCAGGCTGTAGACCTCTTCCGGGCAGCGCATAGCCGGATCTTCGAGAATTCCGGCTTCGTGGCTGATATGGAGCAGATTTTCATCTTCGCTGTATGACTTGCTGATCGAGGCTTTAACCGGAATACCGTATTTTTCGGCATAATTGATCATGTCGGTGCGGCCTTTGAATTCATTAAGGAACTCCTGATCCTTCCAGGGCGAAATGATTTCAACATTCGGCATCAGGGCGTAGTATCCGAATTCAAATCGAACCTGATCATTACCTTTACCGGTTGCGCCGTGCGAAACAATGTTGGTGCCCTCTTTCATGGCGATTTCGATCTGGCGTTTGGCGATGACCGGCCTGGCGACTGCGGTGCCGAGCAGGTAAGTTCCTTCATAAAGCGCATTACCTTGCATTGCCGGGAAAATATAGTCGGTTACGAATTCGCGGCGCAGGTCTTC
>CAZTHA010000206.1:0-7995 GCA_964613435.1 uncultured bacterium | reverse complement strand
AGAACATCGCCGTTATCGGCAGTATCGGCGATGAAGCCTGGGAATCGGTCGACGTCAAAACCAAGGCCCCACTCTTCGCACGCCCGCAAACAGAGATGGTTCGGCACTTTGCCGGCAAACTCAGACCCTATGTCGACCTGATCGTCGTAATATCCCATTCCGGTTACGAGCTCGACCTGGAAATGGCCGCGGCAATCAATGAGGTAGACGTCATTCTCGGTGGGCATACCCACACAGAAGTATACTCGCCACAGCTGATAGCAAATTCCCAGGCGGGCTTTGACAATGGCCTGAACGGGACTATCGTCGCACAAACCGGAGAGCACGGAATATTTCTCGGGCTTGTCGATATCAGTCTGGACGATTCTGGGAAAATTGCCACCTTTTCCGGGCGCCTCGAAAAAATCGACGCCAGTGTAAAATTGGAATCTGTGCCCGAAGTTGAAAGACTGGTCGCTCATTATCACGGCCAGCTCGAAGCAAAAATGGCCAAAATAGCCGGGCATTCCCAATTCGAGTTGGACTACCCCAAGGACCTCAAAGACACCAACCTGCTGCCAATGGGTTCTTTTACCGCTGCTGCGATGAAAGATGCCGGCAAAGCAGACATCTGCCTGGTCAACTCCGGCGGCATCAGGGCTGGAATCACCGGCAGCCACATCACCTACGGCAAGGTTTTCGAGGCTTTGCCCTATGACAATTCCGTGGTGACCTTCGTGATGAAAGGCGAAGAAGTTCAAAAAATGCTTGATTTTATCTGTTCGGCACCTGAAGGACTCGATGGCTTCCAGTATGCCGGCCTGAGTGGCACGATGAACTTTGCCCTTGGCAAAGCTGAGAACATCAAAATTGGCAAAGCCCCCCTCGAAGCACGAAAAACCTACCGGGTCAGCACCTCATCGTTCATCGGTAACGGCAACCTGGGCGGCGACAAGCTCTTTGCCAAAGTCGAGGGCGTCGAAGACAGTGGTATTTTCATGCGTGAAGCGGCGATCAGCTACATTGAAAAGCTTGGCGAGTTACCCGATTTCAGCAAAAACCCACTTGAACTGAAATTTCCCTGAACGGCTGAAAAGGCATCGATCTCAGAACCGACACAACCACCAGTTAACGGCAAAAATCAGAAATGATGCCGCCATGGTCGAGAATAGGCTCATCCGCAAAAAGGCAACCTTGCTCCAGACCCCGTGAAAACGGCGGCCAATGCCCCAGTAAATCAAATCAGACAGCATTATTCCCAACATGCAGGTCAAAAAAGAAAAGGAAAGCTGACAGCCTGAATTGAAAAGACTGCTGATGCCGATAAACACCAGGGCCAGAAAAGATGATCTTACCAGAAAATTACCGCGCAGCAGCCATTCTGGAATGCGGTAGCGGCGGCGCCGACCAGTAATCAGATTGCCTTCGCGCTGCGACCATTTCCATCTGATGCTGAGCACTGCAGCAAAACTGACGATAAAAGGCACGTAAAAAAGGTTTTCATGTCTGCCCAGGTAGGTCGGACCAAGCATCCAGAACAAAGAGCCGATGAACATGTAAAATACCGGGCGCACTCGCACCAGTTCATCCTGATTACCCGGCATCTCGAGAAAAAGGTCGAAATTGCCAACAAGAAAGGTGCAGATAAAAACCGGAAGGTACCAGTAAGGATTGACGATGGTCATGGCACCGTAGCCAACCAGTGACATCCCGATAATACCCGACGAACCAAGACGTTTCGAAGAATTTCCGATCAACGCGGTAATCATGAAAAGAATCGCCAATGAACAGAGGCGAAAAACCAGATCTTCAAGCGGAAGTCGGTAAATTCGATCGAGAATGAACAGCGTTCCGAAAGGGATGATAATGTTATCGGCACCACCCAGGGAAATGGCCTCGAAACAGGTCACCAGCACCGCGATCAACAGTGCAATCAGAACGCTTTCTATTCTTCCGGTGTGTGTGAGCAGCAGTAAGCCAAGGTGAACGATCAAAAAGGTCGACAGGAGAAAAATGAACGACCCCTCGATACTCTTTTTTTCTTCTTCAACCCGGAAAACCTTGAAGCCATAAGAAACGCCGATTATTGCCGCAAGCGCATCTGAAACCGAAAGCACCATGATCGAAATCAGGTAAAAATCAGGGCGTTCCATGTGACTTGTAACTGAAAATGTCAGATAAATCGCTATCGGATGCAACAGGTCACCGGAAGATTTTCTTTTTACACCATGCACTGACGGCAGCAGACCGAATTTTTTGGTAAAAACCATCAGGCTGACGAAAGCGATGCACAGGCCGAGGATGGTCCAGTGCGATTTGAAAAGGTAGGCAAAACTCAGTGAAACAATGCCACCGGTGAGGTGAACGAACTTTCGGGTTGCTTCCTGGGAACAAAGATTGAGTCCCCGCAAAATCTCGCCCAAGCCGACCAGAGACAAGAAAACCGCGGCGACGATCAGGGCCGTACCAAATTCGCTGTCCCAGAATATCATTGCATACCTCTTAGCGTTTCTTTTACGATTGTAATTGTGGTTCGTGCCAATTGCAACAATATAGACGAATTGTAAAAACGCCAAAAGAATTTTAGTGACTCTTTCAACCCGAATTGAAAACCTTGCCGCGAACCACCGGTAAAAACAACGACTTTTTTGAGAATTTGAAATTGCTGGTGTTATTGATAATTCTGTTATAACCTTGACGTATGCATAACAGAGTATTCTTTTGGCTGAGATTCGATCTTTTTCGACCGGCATTGTTGATGCTGGCATTTGCACTTTTGCCCGCGATTCTTTACTCAGCTGAGGTCAGTTCGATCGTTTTCACTTTTGACCCGCCAAGCAAAAATGGAGTTAATCTCAACAACCAGCTCTTCGCCAAAATTCAGACCGTTCTCGGCAACAAAAATAGCCCGACCAGCCTGGCCGGTCGAATCGACCGTGATGGAGCCTTCTGGCGACTATCGAAAAACTTTAGCGGCATCCAGTTTGCCATAATCTATCCGGAAAAAGCGCCTGGTCTGCTAAGCTTTTCCGAGCACTTCATCGACAGCCTGGCCTCTGAAATAGAGCGCCCCGGCGCAGGCGTGCCACCGGCTTTCATTGAGAAACTTCTCAATTGCTCGGTTGCTGAACACAAGCAGCCAGAACATGCACCGATCAGCTTAAACGCCCATGGAATAAGCCTGGACGACTTTTATCGACTCAAACAATCGCTTGAAAAGTTACATTCACTCTATGGACCTTCCGAAACCAGTCTCAACTGCAAATCCCCGGTCATAGCCGATGCCAGGCCAACAATCATCAAAATTTTCACCTGGAACCGCATTGACTCTTCGAGCTTTTTTTCCGCCAAATTCATCGGCGAAAAATTTGGCCGGGAAATCGACCAACCTCAACCAACGAACTATGAAATCATTTACAAACCAGGAGTATTGCAGCTTTACCTGGTGGCCTCCGGTACCCAGCAGGAGCTTTTTCAGTTTTTCCCACGCGTCGAAGAGTTCTGCAAAAACATCGATACCATAAAAAGCTCGGCGGAATGGAAATTCTATGCCGGTGCAGCCGGCCAGATCGTGATACAGGACCGGCGAGATCTGAACAAGAATCTATTGCAGAAAGCCTGGCTCAACCATTTTCAGGCCGATTTTCCCCAGAGCGAAAACGTTGAGTTCGTCAGCCCTGACAAGACCGATGCAATGATCAGCATGCCGGTGGCTCAGCAACATCTGTTTAGCCGCAGCGACCGGAATTTTCCCCGGATAATAGCCGCCCGAAGTGATGGCAGCGGCCAGATCTGCGACGTAGCCATTCGGATAGTAGCCGACGGCAAGATAATTGAAGAAATAATCAAGACCTTCGATTCTGACCAGTCATTGAGCTTTCCAATCAGTATTCTCAGAGAAAACACCCAGGCGATTTCGATGCAGTTCCATGCCGACAACGACCTCGTGCCAAGGCATCTTTCGGGCATTCGCAGTCGCATACTCAATCGGCTGGCGCTGAAAAATCTAATCAACGATCTTCCCAGCGAGTTATCGGTTTCGATTGCCGGAACCAGTGATGTTCCGCCATTTCTGCTGCGCGGTCTTCTTCAGCAGGGCTGGCCCTCTGATCCGGCCGAATATTCCTGGCGCCTTGCCAGTCGCGAAGAACTCGCTGAAGTTTTGCAGGTCGATCCTGAGAATTCTCAAGCCCTGACCAGAAAATGGACATTGAAAACCATCAATGGCAAGGGCAAGGCACAGCTACTGGCAATGCTTATTTCCAAGGGATTGTACATCAACAGTTTTGCCTTCGAATAATTTTTTTCGACGCAAACCTGCATAATTTTCCACTTTCTGCCGATAGGTCTGCTGAACCTTACCTTTTTGCCAGTCGTTCAGGAGGCAATATGACTACTAACCGCTCCGGAATACGTGAACTTCAGATTGCTCGCGGCCTAATCACCATGCGCTGGGCGAGCATTCCACTCATATTCGGTTTTGGCGTTCTCAGCAGCAAATTTCTCGGAATGAGCTTTCAGATTGCGCCAATCTACATTCTTTGCTGCCTGCTGGCAATCCTAAACGTTTTCTTCACCATCCATTTCTCGATGCTTTCGCGACAGATGGCTATGACTCGCGGCATTCCCGCACTGAAGAAATTTCTTGGCACCTATTTGAGTCGCTTTTTCTCTGAATTGAGAAACAAGGGAATTCGCGGTTTTGCACTTATTCCCGCCGTCGCGGTCAAAATGATGTCGGTGACGTATCTGATGCTGCTTGAATCCCTCAAGGACGTTTCTTTCAACATTCTGTCCCTGAACAATATCATGCACTCCCAGGTTTTCGGCGATCTTTTGCTGATAACCCTGCTTTCACGCTATACCGGAACCATGGAAAGCCCACTGTTCTTTCTCGCTGTCGTTCCCGTCATCGTTGCCGGGGCAGTAATGGGTTTCAAAACCGGGGCAATTTACGCGACCGCCGGAGTCGGTGCCTGGTTTTTCGCCAGTCTCATGGTCAAATATCAGGCGATCACCCATGTTAAGTTTTATTCCCCGGTCTTTGGTGACCTTAGCCAGTGTAGCGGATGGATTGTTGCAAATTCACTGGTAATGATCACCGGGTTGAGTGCGGCAGCTTTTCTGGCCCACAAATTGACCTCGGTGTTCAAGGAACGAATTTTCTATCTCAACGACCTTTTATACAAAAGCAGCACCAAAGCTGTTTCTTCAGGGCATACCGCCGAACAGATACCTGAAGGCTGGTTGATAATTGATCCTGATGGCAACGTCGAAAAGGTAAAAATCGACCGCAATGGTTTTCTGCCATCTGACCTGGCCGGAAAAAATCTGCTCAAAGAGTTTCCAGAGCTTGAACAATACGGTATGGCCTACGTTATTCAGTCGGTGGTTACCGGCAACAGCCGAAGAAGCCTTGAGAAAATCAGACTGAGTTCCCGCGAGGGAACCAAACACCTTTTCAACTGCCGCATTTCTGCGTTCAAGGACAGCGAAGGAAATACCCGGCTGCTGGTGATTTTCGAAGATCGCAGCGAAGAAGTATATCTTAAAAATCAGGTCGAAACCCTTAAAACCGAGATAGCTGAAACCAGGACCAGCCTGGAAAAGGTCAGTCTCGAAAACCGCGAAAACCGCCGTTCCTATGAAGAAACGCTCAAATGTGCCAATGAACGGGCAATTGAAATTGAGGTTCTCAATCAAAAGCTCAGCAAGCTAAAAATTCTTGAAACGAACCACGGGAACCAGATTTCCAGCCTGATGGCCGAAGTTGCTTCATTGAAAAGTGAAAACGATCATCTACTGTCTGAACTTCAGCACAAACAGATGACTCTCGAAGAAGTCAGTGAAATGATGGCTGTCTGCCACGAAATAGACTCCCTGACCAGCATGATCGAACATAGAACCCGGGAACTATTCAAACTGGACAATTCCTGTCTGCATATCTTCAGAACCGATGAATCCGGCGCAAGACTCAATGAAATTCTTGATATCCGCAAGGCGTCGCCGCGACTTCTCGACATTCCCCGTAAAAACCCTGAAACTCTTGAACCGGTATTGAATGAAGGGCGGCCGGTAATAATCAATGCGCGCATAACCCCGGAAAAAGAAGCCTCGATGGCGATCAGCAACGGTCCGTTGCAGCGCCTGGTTGCCTTTATTCCCTTGCGTCACCTCGGCAAGACTCTGGGCATGATGATGCTCGAAAAATATGGTTACGAAGAACATCCTGAAAATATGATCAGCAATCTCAGCTTCTACCTGAAACATTGCGCTGCTGCCGTAAAGAGCGCATTGCAGAACCAGGAAGTCAGAGAGAAAAATTCGCGGCTAAACCAGAGCCTGACCACTCTTCACACCCAGCTTGACAGCATCAGGGCCATGGTTTTCAACCGTCCGTCTGAAGAAAATCAGCCATTTTCAAAAATAATTTTTGAATTCGGCAAAAATGTCGGACTTAAAGACGCAATAATTGCCAGAATTCACAACGATGACAGCATAGAAGTAACTGCTCGTCTCGATCGCTCTCGCGCCTTCGAACTTGACACCATCGAAACCGAGATTCTCAAAACGATCAAGAAGAATCCTAACCACAAAGCAACGACACAACTCGTCGACGAAGAAACAACCTGCGCCGCATATCCGCTGTTACATGGCAACCGGCTTCTGGCAGTGCTTTTCACCTATTACGATGAAAACAGCATGAATCAGGGAAACACCAACTTCACCGATTTTTGCGTCAGGTTACTTCGCGATCAGCTGGCTTTATACGTCATGACCGAAGAGAAAGAACTCTGGGAAAGCTTTTATCGCGAAAATCTTTCTGCCTGATCAGAGCCCGTAGTATTCTCTGAACCAGTCGACGAACTTGCCGACGCCACGTTCAAGAGAAGTATTCGGCGCAAAACCGGTATCGCGCATCAGGTCATCAACGTCGGCAAAGGTAGCCGGCACATCGCCGGGCTGCATCGGCATCATTTCCCTGATCGCCTTGACCCCGGTCTTTTCTTCGATAATTTCAATGAAACGCAAAAGCTCGACCGGTTTGTTGTTTCCAATGTTGTAAACCCTGAATGGCGCCTGGCTCGTTGCCGGATCAGGGTTGTCACCCGACCAGTCGGGATTGGGCTCGGCAATTCGGTCGGTCACTCTGACCACACCCTCGACGATGTCATCGATGTAGGTAAAGTCACGCTGCATTTTCCCCTGGTTGAATACTTTGATCGGTTTACCCTCGAGTATTGCTCTGGTGAACAGAAACAAAGCCATATCCGGTCGGCCCCATGGTCCATAAACGGTGAAGAATCGCAGGCCGGTCGTCGGTAAACGATAGAGGTGCGAGTAGGTGTGAGCCATGAGTTCGTTTGCCTTTTTCGAAGCCGCATACAATGAAACAGGATGGTCGACATTGTGATGAATGGAAAAAGGCATTCTAGTGTTCGAACCGTAAACCGAGCTTGAAGATGCATAGACCAGGTGAGCGACCTGGTTGTGGCGGCATGCTTCGAGAATATTCATGAAACCGACAATATTTGCGTCGATGTAAGCGTGCGGGTTTTCCAGACTGTAACGAACTCCGGCCTGGGCGGCCAGATTGATAACCCGGTCGAAACGGTGCTCGGCAAACAACTGCTCAACGGCAGCACGGTCGGCAAGATCGCCCTTTACAAAAGTGAAAGACTGATGATTCTGCAGAATCGCCAGGCGATCGTGCTTCAATTTCACCTCGTAATAATCATTGAGATTGTCAAAACCAACAACCTCGTCACCTCGCTTCAACAAGCTGATGCTGAGATGAAAACCAATAAAACCTGCGGCACCGGTAACGAGAATTTTCATAAGATCTCCAGAATTGAGTTTTTTAAATGGTAACTGCAAAACCCATTTCGGGCAAGATATTCGCGCAGATCGGCCAGAAAAGGCTTGTCTATTTTACACAATAGTTGTTGAAGGCCGCGGCAGGCAGGAATTTCAGCTTCATGCATCTACGCTTGCTCGCTTTTCTTGGCAAAAACA
>CAZTHA010000205.1:0-7996 GCA_964613435.1 uncultured bacterium | reverse complement strand
TCATGCAGTGCTTCAGCTTTGCGGGTAATAAAGTTTGGCCTTCTGGTCCAATTTGCTTTTGCTACTGCAGCTTGGACTATTGAAATAAAAAGGCCAACGAAAACAAAAAGAGCCTGTGAAACAAAAGTTCCTTTAATTGCCGCAAAAGCGGCAATAAATATGATTAGCAAAGAAATACCAAAAATAACCCAGACTGCTCTTCGAATACCTAATCTGCGCATCAAAGAATTTGCCAGCGGATTCGTTTCATCATTATTGCCTTCTATATTCTGCAAAGTTGAAACAACATCACCAATTTTTGTTATCAACAACAAAAATGCGACAACGTAAACACAGGCAATCATTTAACTATTCTTTGCAGCGACATTTTATTTCTTCGCATAGCCAGTTGTATTTTATGTGTTTCAAACAATGCAGTTCCTAAAATCCCGGCCGTATCAGCCATCAAAAGCATTGTTTGCAAAGCTTCAGGAAGATTTCCAAACTTAAGACACAGTCTTTCTGATGCCAGCAAAAATTCTATCTCAAACACCCTTGTGACAAATTCACCCATTCCAGGATAAAAATCTTTTTCTTCTCCTGCTGGGTTATAATCAGCAGTTAAATCAGACCCGAGATAAGAAAGTTTTGCTCCGGTATCAAAAAACATTCGCACTGTTTCCTGGTTAAATTTAGCTTCCAAGATTGGTATACCCATAAAAGAGTCTAATTCAAGATTTGTGCCAGCCAATGGTAATTCTTCACGGGTTATGAAAAATTCATTTTTTTCAGGTTCAATGACAATATCATACTGGTTCAAAATGTCAGCACCAACTAAGGCTGCAATTTGTGTCCCAACGCTTTTGCTCAAGCTTTCTGGCGTAACCCCCATATATGATTTTGCAACAGAATGGGAAATTCCATCAATAACCAGAGGTGAAAAATTAGCAACACTCATTGGCGCACCAGTGTCAATCAAAAGTCTGTGACCTTCAAACGCAATAATAATGTGACCATCGACTAACTCATATTTAAGTGTATCCATAATTTTCTGAAAACGTTCCTCTTTCAAAGTTTATCGCTCTTCATGTTTCACTTCGAGCTATGTTTGTTTGCCAAGAATTGCCCCGCGATTAATTAATATTTTACTCTGTTTGGAAAAATTCCAACAAGTCTTATTTGTTTTTTCATTGCACTTGCCTTCGAAACCAATTTTCAAATACTTTTGCGCCTGGCAAAAAAAAACTTTATAGATTTAAAAAATTTTTCCGTTTTTCTGGAACTATGTTTTTAGAAAGCAAAAAGACCGAGCGAATAAAATTGTATTGCGGATTTGATGATGGTAAATTTTCAAAAAACAGGGGGATACCAATGAACAAAGAAATAGTTGATGCCAGGCTTGGTTGCATATTTGGAGCACTGGTCGGTGACGCTGCTGGTGCTTATCTTGAATTCATTGGCCATAAGCCGAGCCCTGAAGAAGTTGAAAAAGCAATGACAATGCCAGGCGGCGGAATCTGGGAACTTGCACCAGGGCAAATTACCGATGACGGTGAACTTACGCTCTGCCTGGACCAGGCACTTCGAGAAGGCGAAAAATTCGATCGCGAAAATATTGCCGCCTGGTACAACAAATGGTATGCCTCCCGTCCCTTTGATATTGGCAACACCACCAGCGCTTCAATTGGATGTCCACAAAGACTGAGCAGCGAAGAATTCGCCAACTACAGCGGCTATGCTGATGCGATGACGCAAAGCGCTAAGAAGAACTGCATGAATTCAAAAGCTAACGGCAGTCTAATGAGGGCAACTCCACTTGCAGCATGGGCTTGGAACAGATCCGATGCAGAAATAGCATTGTTCGCCAAACTTGATTCAAGCCTCTCGCACCCGAATGACAGCTGCTGGCAGGCGGTGGCCGCTTATTGCATCGCCATTGCCGAGCTTATCTCCAGCAATGACCGCAACAAAGCCTGGAGCAGGACAAGTAACTGGATAAAAAACAACGCCAATAAAGAACTCAACGATTGGGCGGGCTTAATTGAAAACAATCAGTATGTTCCGGGGCACCCCCAGGCCGGTTTTGTTAAAATCGCCTTTGTTCATGCTTTTCAGAACCTGCTCAAAGGTAATGACTATCACACCGCAATCAGATCAGTGCTTGAAATTGGCGGCGATACCGACACTAACGCCTGCATCGTCGGCGGGCTTATCGGTGCAGCAGTTGGTTTTGAAAACATACCTGAAAAAATGCGCAACACAGTTTTGACCTGTGACACCAGCAAAGGTGCCCACCCTCGCCCTGACTTTCTACACCCTGCAAATCTGTTTTTGTTAAATAGCGATACCGACAATGGCGATCAAAAAGATTTCTCTGATTATAAATTAGAGCTTTTGAAAGAGGTTCAACTTTTACCAATTCTAAGCAAAAGCGACAAAGTTACCCTCTGCAAAAGGGTTGAATGGGGAGATTGTGAGGCGGCAAGGCTTTTGATAGAAGGCAACAAAAGCCTCGTTCTTGAAATTGCTCTGGCCTTGTCAGAAGATGAAGATACGTTGAGGCAATCTTTAATTGCCGGTCAGCAAGCGTTGGAAGATTTTGTTACCAACTACAAATTCTCAAAAGATAAAGACTTCGACAAAGAAGTCGGAATTATTATAGCCGAAGCCATTCTTTTCAACGAGATACCTCAGAAAAACAAAAATACTGAAGCCTACCAACCAAATTCGACAAAAAAATCAGATTTAGAAAAACTAGAAGAGGAGCTCTTCCGAGTAAAGGGATTCTGCCAAAATTGCCAGGTTAAAGTTGAATCCAATCGCAAATATTGCCCCGATTGCCAGAGAAAATCAAACAATCGTTTATCAGCAGAAAGCCATAAAAAAAGACGAAAAGCGATGAAAGAACAGGGTCTTTGTTTGAAATGCGGTGAAAAGAAAGTTTTACCTGAAGACATTGCTACGTATCTTCAGGCAATAGATCCGGCAATTGCAAATATCATAGACCCAGAAAAACTCAAAAAGTCGCCAAAATGCTGCAAATGCTTTATTGAAAATGAAGCATTAAAATTAGCAAAAAAGTTCGAAAAAGTGGCTGCAGAAAGAATAAAGAGCCCCGAAGAAATCAAGGCCGAAAAACAAGAAAGAATTGCCCGGCAGCAACGCAATAATCGAGAACGCCGCCACAAAATTCTCGCCGAAAATCCGGAGCTTTGCACTCATTGTCTTATAAGAGTAAAAGCCGAAGGCAAAAAACACTGTGAAACCTGCCTCGAAAGATACAATGCAAATGCCCAGGCAAGAATTGACGAAAGACGCGCCAAAGGCCTTTGCGTTTTTTGCGGCAAAGATTCGCAAGGGAAACAATTGTGTGATATCTGCGCCCAAAGGCAGAATATTAATTCTCGCGCCTGGAGAAGGAGGGAACGTCAGGAAAGAGAGGCGAACGGATTATGCGTTAGTTGCGGTAAAGTTCCACCCGAATCCGGTAGAAAAAGCTGCCATGAATGTAATGCCATCGCCGCACAACAAAACCGCGAATCGCGAATGCGCCGGAAAAAAAGATAAATCAAAGACTTCAAACATCATCGCAACGAAGGTAAGTGACTTCGAATTTTCGGCAACTTCGGTATAGCTGGTTATGGTTTTCCATCGAGAGGTAATCACTGAAGCTATAATACTGGAAAACGTCGAGGCCGCGGTCGAGAAGAATTTTCCAGCCGTGGTCGGTAACGATATGGCGGGCGTGAATGGCATTGGTCTCATCAAATTCATATTCAAATTCGACCTTTTCCCGCTCCATAGCTTCTTTAACCCTATCTAAAAGATCAAATTGCTGTTCTTCTTTCACATCTTCCTTTTTGGTTATCAACTTTGCTTTTAAGCCGTTGCGGTCTGAGTGCAGACTTATCCATAATTCAAGCAGTTCCATAAGCGAGCGAACCTGATGAATAGCCTTCATATACGGGTCGGTTATAACAATTTCTTTTGCCCCTCTAAGATAACGGGCAAATAACTTTTCAAATGAAATTCCCTTCTGGCCTTCTTCGACCACAACATGGCCAAGCTTAGGTTCATCAGATTTTTCAACGGGCTCTGCTTTCTTCGTAACTTCCGCTGCTTTTACAGAACTTTCTGTCAGTTTTATTGCCCCGGCACCGGAATCGCCTGCTGATTTCAAGCTGCTTATAGATTCAAAATTTTCGCCTGAATCACGACCTTCTTCTACACCGACATCAAGAGTTTGCGTTCGGTAATAATAATTCGGGTATGTTTCTTCTTCCTGCGTCATTACCTTGATTTTTTTGCCTTCTTTAATATAGAAGAAATCGGTATCCTGGTAGGTTTGGTCGATACGCATCAGCTGATCTTTAACTCTCTTGCGTCCTTCAATGGCAAAATGCAGTATTTCCTGGATTTCTTTTTCTTCTGCCTGCTTGTCAGGAAACAGAATCTTCATCATGCCCGAAAAGGTTTTGTTGATGCCGTCGCGGTCACGGGTTGAAATTTCAGTCGAAAGTTCAAACTTATCTGCATAGGCGTTGGCATAATCAAAGTTACGCAGGTAACGAAGAGCTTCAGAATAGTAATCGACGATAAAGCCATAGCCCTCGCTGAACATTTCACCACGAATAATATCGATCTCCCAGCCGGGAATATAAAAATGCATGCGATCGAGGAATGCTGAATCATAGTATCCCTTGGGTAATGCAACAAACAGGTCAGAATGCCTGAGCATCTGCTCAAGCTTGCTGTCGGTATTGCCGACAAAAACCAGCGAAGCCTCAGCTCCAATTGTTTCAACCCCGCGCGAAAAAGTCTTGTTGGCCATATAGTTCTTTAGAGTATCGACCAGCACCTTGTTCGGCTTCTTTTCACGACCGGCGAACTCATCAAAGGCAATGGCATCCCAGAAACCTATCAGCCCTATCTTGCCACTGGTGTTGTTAACAAAAAGCTTCGCCATAGTGACTTCTGAGCCTGAAATCAGAAAACCATGGGGTGAAAATTCGGCGTAAACATGCGATTTACCGGTGCCTTTGGGGCCAAGTTCAATAAGATTGTAGTTGCGCTCACAATAGGGAATCAGCCTGACCAGCTGCAAAAGCTTGGCACGCCGGTCAAAAAGTTCCGGGTTCAGACCGATGCTTTGCATAAGCAGATCAAGCCATTCTTCAGTCGTATATTTTTTGCGGGCCTCAATAAATTCTTCAAAATCAAACTTCGACAGCTGAATTGGCTTCAGGCCGGTCATTATCCAGGGACAGCTCTTTTTTTCAAGGCTGTGTTCATATTGCAGATCGACGATACACCAGACACCGCTTACCAGCAGACGTGGGTAGGCTTTCACCGTTGCCGAGTCAACCAGCACCTTTTTAACGCCAAGATTGGCGAAAGAAGCCTCATAAACATCGTCTTTATCGTTGAGATCGACGTGTATCTTGTCAATTACCTTATAGTCCGCGCCATTGCGTTCTTTGATGTTAGACTTGATCAAACCGGCATCTTTGCGGTTCACCAGGTGCTTGCGCAATATATCTTTTACCGTTTCAATACCGGTATTGATCGAGTTTTCGTCGTCGGTGGCGCAGTATTGACCAAGCAGATACTCAAGAACGTAATTGGGCACCGTAGCGTTGCCCCTTACCGCTTTAACCAGATCTTTTCTGACTACCAGTCCGGCAAAATGCTCGTTGATTTTTTTATCGAGGTTGCTAAGTGTATTCATGGTTTTTTCCTAGAATTCATCAAAGTCTGCGCCGATTTTCTTTTTCAGAAAATAGACTTCTTCTATACAGGTCTTGTAATGTGATGTGCCTTCGCACAGTTCTTCGAGTCGCAAAAACACCTGGCTCTTGTCGTATTCGCCCGACCGGTTGTTCAATACCAGACTGAGAACCGTTTCTCTTTCACGGGGCTGGGTTGCGCTCGAATTAAAAGTAATTTCGCGCTGATTAGAAATCAGCACGTTATCATGGCTGTAAAGCCCGATTCTAAGTGTGACCGCCATCTTTTTTTCGCTGACCGGTTCTTCCTGATAAAGCTTGAGACCGAGCTGACCGGTAGAAATGGTTGAGCCGCCTTCACGCAGTATTTTCACTTTTACCCGGTCGGTATCGCTTTCTCTTTTCTTTTTAACCTTGATAACGGGAATAACCGTCTCCTGCAGGGTTGCGCCGCCATGAACATAGCGGTCGCCCGAACCGCGTTTGCGAAGTCTGAAAAGAGAATTGGGAATCAGTATTTCAAAGTCGCCATCGAGACCGATCTGGGCTGAAGTGTATTTTTTTACGGTTTCACTTTCAACCAGCCCTTTGCCAATGACAAAGCGACGACTTTCAGAATGAATTTCCTCGCCTTCGGCCTGATCTGGGGCAAAATCTGTGCTTTCAAGGGGTTTGTTCTGGTAAAGAAAACCATGATCAGCGGTTATGGTAATCGAACTTACATTTGAACCCATAAGCTTTTTAACCAGCTTAACCAGTTCGTCAACCGTTTTTTCGACGGCTTCAAAGACCAGGTCCTGGGTATCTCTTGTATCGCCGGTTGCATCGATGCGGTCGTGATAAATATAAATCAGGTCGTTATCGCGCACCATTTCTTTCAGGTCGGGGCCATTCATCGTTAAAATCTTTTCGGCTTCAATTGCCAATGAATTTTTGACTTTGGCCTGCAGAATCTTTTTGCGGTTTTCAGTGCCATTAGAAGGTTTATCATCGACAAGAACCGTGTTTTTGTCTTTTATCAGCAGCTTTTCATGGGGCAAAAGGGCTGCCATGCCCAATTGGGTATAACTCGGCAGCAAAGTCAGCATGTGATCGAGGCCGGCTTCGTATTTGTCCTGGCGATTGATACTGCGGCACAACTCTTCGCCAACTTCATAGCGCAGCGCATCAGAAATTATAACCACCATTTTTCTGCCATTTTTCAGGTAATCGCCGGGATATTCTGCAAAGAAGCGGTTCTGCATTCTGATCGGCGCGGGAAAATTCCAGCAATCTTTCTGCAGGCTCAGCCAGCAGTTGTTCAGCGGGGCAAGAAAGCTGTTAACATAGCGATTTTCAATTTTTAGCGTCAGACATTCGAGCAGAGTTACATAGCTGCAGGAACGCAGGCTTTTGATGTATTGGCGAAAGAGCTGATCGACGCGAAACCAGCCGTCGGTATAATGATTCAAACAGTTGTTTAAACTTTCGCCGGTAAAATTACCGCTTTCAACCGCGGCAAAGAATTCAGAAGCGGCTTTAATGGCTTCATAGACTTCGGCATAACTTTTGAACCAGAAGCTTTCTTTGCGCAGTCTGACTATTTCGGCACAGTCTGCAAAACCAATCTGGTTCTGATCGACCTGGCTGATAAGTTCTTTTAAAATAGACCGCTCGATAATTTCAAAGTAATCAAGAGCAATTTTCTTTTTCAGCGGAATGGCATCGAGCTTCTTTTCAATTTCGAGATCTTCTTCATAACGGCCAGCAAGGGTTTTAAATGCTTCGTTGTTTTTCCAGTTGTCTTTCCAGTTTTTCAGCAGGGCGATGCAACTCAGGGCCAGGGTTTTGTGACCCGATGACCGGGTTACGATACCCGCCTCGATATTGAAACTGTCGAGAAACAGGCGCAGGGCAAAATCTTTGATATTCGGCTTTTCGTAATCATATTCATAGTCGCGCCTGATTTCTGACCAGAAAAAACCATCGAGATTGCACTTTTCCAGCATGGCAACGGCATCGCTGCGATCTTCGGCGTGTTCTTTGAGCAGAACGGCGATTATTGCTTCAAGATCAGGGCTGCTGCCGGTAATAACTGCAAGCATCTTCATTCTGATGCGTGACAGCGAATCGCGTCGGTCGAGCAATTCTTTCAAAGAATTTTTGCGACTTGCAGCCCCGAAAAAGAAGCTGTGATCGCGGGTGATTTCGGCGTATTCCGGGCCAAGTTCGAGATCGTTGAGCAGCAAAGCGCTCTGATCGGTCGAAAACACCGCGTTAGCAAGTTCGATATCAAGCAGCCAGTTATTGAT
>CAZTHA010000204.1:0-7997 GCA_964613435.1 uncultured bacterium | reverse complement strand
ACTGATTCTTGGCCCGGCAATCGGTTATATTTCCGACAAATTCGAGCGTAGCCAGGTCATCTTGTTCAGCTTCCTCACCGGCCTGCTTTGCTCGGTTTTCCTGCCAATCGTAGTTTTCAACCTGATTCCCGTTTATATTCTTTTGTTCCTCTGGGGCGGAGCAATGGAAGGCGTTAGTTCTGGCGGGATGGCGATGCTTGCCGAAATTTTTCGCAAAGAAGATCAGGTTTCGGCAAACATTGCCTATTCCTTGATGGATGCCATCGGCGGTTCGATTGGAGTTATGCTTATCGGCGTGGCTATGGACTGGCATGGCAGTGAAGGCCTTGTTTACGTGATCGTTGCTGCGGCGGTTATATATTTTAATTTTGCATTGACACAATACAAGGTTGAGTGATTTCCTATTGGCGTTAAGTTATTACAAAATGATAGCTTTAATTATACTTTTAGAAGGAGCAAAGAAATTATGAAGAAGGTTCTTTTGTTGGTTGCGGCAATTATGCTGGTGCAGATTTTGCCGCTCGGGGCTCAAATTTGTGATGGTGGCGGTTATCGTTCGGACGTGGTCGTCACCGTTGCCGGTCAGGACGAAGCGTTTACCATTTACAGAGACTATAAGAAAGCCGACCAGTTCTATTTTGTCCCCAATTCGGTCAGGCTTGCCACTCGTGGCACGGGAAAACAAAAGGTCCCCGTTTTTCATTTGCTAAAATATCAAACTAAAGATCAGGATTCCAACGAGCTTGTTGAAGGCGGAATTTTACAGTTTTCGGTAAAGATTACCCCAGAAGGTGAAGTAATCAAAGCCATGCGCGATGAGGTCGCCAAACAATTCAAAATCGATGTCGAAAAGGTTAAGCTGACTCCTTTGCCTTTCAAAAACGCAGAAGTAACCATCTACGATCTAAAGGGCGTCTTATTGGCAACAAGCTTTCAAAAGCCCGGCATCGCCCCCTCTTTCGCCAACAGCGAAATTCCCTTTCAGGTCCAGTTAACGAATTTAAGCGCCGATGTTTATGATGCTCTGGCACAAGGCGGCGGCGGTATTCCGGTTTATATAACCTTTACCTATGACCTGATTTCGGTTCCCAATGGCTTCAAGGTTTCGGTTAACTGGGATCAGACATTCACCCACTTTAGCGAGGATGACAAAACCAAAGAGGCCTTCACTCAGTGGTATTACTATCGTACCTGGTGGGGAGGACGAAGAGCTCGCGCCCAAAGCGGTGTTAATGAAACTCATAAACAGACCATTCATGAAGTCCTTCTGGAGAAAAAGGATATTCAGATTGAATCGGTCGTCGGCGAAGATATGACACAGGCCGAAATCAATAATTATTTGGACCCGATTGTCGAAAGAATCAATAAAGAACTGGTTGAGAAAATGTCCCCTCCAGAGAAAATCGATGCGGCAGTAACCACCGACCCGGGCAATCCGCTCTGGTGGCGAAAATCTTCCAATATGGCCCTGAAAGATATTAAAAAGGAAAAAAAGGGCAAAGAAGTATTTGAATTTTCACGCCAGCATTTTTATGAAAGCAAAACCACCTTTGGTTCTATCGTCGGGATTGGCGAATACCCAGATCAGATCAAGCAAAAACTCATAACCATAAAACCTGCGGGCAATTGGGACTACGCCTATTTTACCGTTCCTGCCGTCGGCGATGGTGCAGAACTTGCGATAGGAAAAATCAGTCTGCAGGTTATTCCCAAGTATTATAAAGATGCCAACGGTCGGAGAGAGCTGGTTCAAATAAAAAACACCGCCGCTGAACTGGTAACTTGGACCCCCGAGAATGGATATTTTACCGACAGAAAAGGCAATGAAATTACCAATATTCTTTTTCCGATGCAGGCTATTACCGACCAGCTCGAAAAGGAAAACATTCCCAGAGAGAATTGCTGTTATGAAGTAAACCTTTCGGTTACCCAAAACCGCGATATCCTTAAATTTACGAGTATCTGTGATTTCCTCATGGGCGGTGTTCCGGTTTCAACGCCCTTGGCAATGCTTGAGGGAGTTGTTGTTGATTGCGATTATCTTGACTTCTCAGATAGCCGTGAAAAAGGAGGGCTTGCGGCTGTAAATATTAAAGTCAGCCCGGAAAAACCAAAGAAAACCTATAACCGAACCATTAAAGCAAAAGATGAAAATAAAACTGCCGTCTTTTTGGTACAAAAAGAAGAATTCGGCGAAGCAAACCCGGTTAAGGCGGCCATTTATTTCGTTTTGATAGGTAGCAAAAAGGTTGCCTGGCAACATAACGGACGAAATCTACGCGATGATGATCTTGGCCTGGATGTAATCCTATGGAACACAGATTATCAGCCAGATGAAGACTGATCAAAACTGAAGACCTTATGAAACTCTTAAAAAGCCCGGTTCTCAAGCCTGAGATGCCGGGCTTTTTTTTGCCGCGAAACTACCGTGGTTCACTTCTGGTTTTGTTGGTTCTATTCTTAGTTGCGTTTATTTCGGGCTGCGAAAAGAAATCTAATGAATCACAAAAAGGCTCGCAAGCTTTGCACCAGAACCATGCGAAAATCGACATAAATCATGGTTTCAATTCAATTCGTTTGGTAGGTGTCGACCTTGGCAGCAAAACTGGGTATTTCGTCGCTACCAGAGCGATTCTTGCCGGAGTTGGTAACAATGATCATCCAACCGTTGTCAAAGTCGGAAAGAAACGAATCATCCAGGGCATGCTTTACCTCCGGGAGATTCCCGAAGAAGTTGGATTACTCGAAAAAGAGCTTCAAAAAGCTTATGGCGCTGCCTACAAGTTGAATAAACTTTTGCATGGCACAGTCGAGATTGACATGTCGGTCAGGAATGAAGAAATCTTTCGCTTGACCACGACTATGACTGGAAATGCAGGGCTTCCTTTTCAATTCATGACTGAAAATGCCTCAAATTCGGCTAAAATTAAAATGAAGTTCGTTGCTGGAATAGACGAAAAAAAAGTGGTCAGACAACAAATTTCTTTCACTCATTACCAATTCACTGATAAAAGTTCTTTTGCCAAGGCTTCAAAGACGGCAATAATTAAAAACTCATCTGAAAAGTCGTTTAAAACCTTTGCAAATGAGTTTTATGTTGAACAGTCAATTGATTTTTAGTTGTTGTAACTTTCCAGGTCGGTTTCAAAGATAATAAAATAAAGACTTGGATCAATCTGGCGAAGATCTTTGTCGTTATATTTCCAGATGAGCTTTTCTCGAGAGGATTTTTTTTCAAGAATTACGCTGGCAGAAAGCTCTGACTTTAATTGGTTTTCTTCCTCAACTGCCGGAACAATCACTGCAATAGTTTTTTCAGCGGATTTTTGCGCATAAATGGTTTTTCTATAGGTTTTACCGTTCTGAAATACTTTGATGGTTGCTTTTTTAAAGCCTTCGTTTGAAAAATCGATCAGGCTTAAATCAAAAACGACAGATTCAACCAGGTTTACCGGGTGCGAAAGGGGTAAATCACCGTTGAAAAGAGGGGTTGAATAATTGATGTCAATATTATTCAACAAATCGAGTTTCTGACTGATTATGACGTTAATTTTAAAGCTATATTCATTTTTTATTGCTTCAATGTCATTGTCATGCTTTTTAAACAATGACATCAAAGGGAATTTGAGACTGTAATAGCTTTCACCGTAGCGGTTTTTCCATGATGCGGGGGAATCGCAGTCCCATGTGGCCGAATCATTGAGGTCGTAAGCCTTCTGACCCTGTTTGTCGACAACCGTCGCCGTCATCGATACACCCAAAAGATTCATTTCCGGTGAAGCTGAAACTTCCGGTAATAAAAGAAAAGCACTGGCCCAGTTATTCAATGGCATTGTCGAGACCAGCCTGCCTTTTAACTCTTCTGAATATTTATTTATGCCAATAAATGTTCCACAGGCGGTTTTTCTCTCAACGGTAACATTATTGCTGAAATCAATCGTTTCTTTTTTCTTTGCTACCCTCTCATAGGCAATCATTTTTGTTTCAACCTGAATGTTTCCGGCAAAAAAAACATTGGCGAGCAGATTTTCCTGGCCCTGCGAACTTGTATCGATGCTTGCCGGAGGCTCGACCTTTTCAAACAATTCGCTGCTGATTCTTGCAAGTATGGAATCAAGGTAATCGTCGATAAAATTGTCTTTAATTGAGGCGTTGTTTATGGAATCAATTTGGATACAGTGGTTGTTCAGCAATTCATCTCTGATTTTTTCTCTTTCCAGAGTAAAATCCGCACCTAGAAGGAAGTTGCCCAGGGTTGCCTGTAGTTTTCGATTCTCTTTTAAATATTTGAAAGTTTGTTCATAATCAACGGTCACCTTGAATTGTCTTGCCGGAAGAACGCCGCTAAAAACTAGCTGCAAAAGAACGCCAACCCCATTGTTCTTTTCTTGAATCAGGGCATTGTAAAGATCAGAGCCAACCTGATCGAGTTTGAGCTGAAAGGGGAGGGCACCGGTTATATAAGGGGGAGTAAGCCCGGGCATGTTTGGGGCTTTGAAAGCGCTTTTTCCCGAAGCATCATACAAAACGGCATTTGCCATTCTAAACGGCAAAGGAACAAGATCGACAAAGTCTTTACTTGAAATAAGCCGCTTTGTCTTCAATTTTCGTTTTATTTTTTCAGAATCTTCTTTAGAAATTCGCAAAGAAACTGCGAATTGAAGGGTTCCACCTTCCTCTATTTTGCCTTTAACTTCTTTCTGATAAGTCATCAACTGAAAGGCGGGGCGGGGGTCAACAGGGTTGCCCGGGTCCTTTTCCAGCAATTCAGGACTTCTCGGAACATAATACCAGCGGCTTGGCACCTTAACATCGCGCAGGACCGTTATATCATCGATTGTCAGACAATGTTCAGGCAATAAGCTAACCTGAGAATACAAAGGCGAAAAACCCGTGGTCATAAATATAATCGCAATCAGGGTTTTTAAAAGAATATGCCGGTTCAATTCATTCTCCTTACGCAATTGAAAAAAAAGGCCGCCGAACTGCCTTAATACAGGCGGTCGGCAGCCTTTGATTTCAAGAAACTTGGTTAATTTTCGGGTTCATAATCTGGGTCATAGCTTGGAACGACATGAAGATCGCCATAGCCACCAGGCCCAATCAGGTCTTTCCCGTTGAATTCCCATTCGACGACACTTTTGCCGTTAACTTTTTCAGAGGGATAAAACTTTACCGTTGGAATGAACTGATACTCTTCATCTTTTGGAATATACCAGCTGTGCATATATTCGTCATTTTCCATGTCTTTTTGATTAAATGTCCAACGATAGGTATCATACTTTTTTTTGCCATCCTTGGATTTTCTGACGATGGTAAAAGATACTCTTTTCAGTTCATCATCCTCGTAAAGCGGCAGTTCTTCTGCTGAAACTATCAGTTCCTGAACCATTGCCATCGGATTGGTGACCGGCTTGTCACCCGACATCATCGGAATGATTTTGGTCAAATTTGTTTCATTGACCAATCTGCCTTCCTGGTTGGTAATGATCATCTCTACTTTATATTCGACATAATCGTTGATGTCTTTTCCGGCAGCCCGAGCTTCTGCATAAAGGGCCTGCAAAGGCCAGCTGATGTTTTGCGCCGAGTTGCCATTTTTATCAACCCAGCCTGGTTGACCGTTTACGGCATCTGGCTTCCAGATAATCAACTGGGGGTTTTCGCAGCCGGGAAAATTGGGTTTTGCACCGGCGGGCTTACCCGAATTCTCTTTGTACTGGACATACTGATTTAAAGTAACCGTGAGAAGGTTCGGCGAAGGGAAAACTTTGGGAATGGTAAAATAAGCCTTCTCCCAGTTGCCCGGATCCATAACGATATTCGCAGCATCGATAATTTCCTGATTGTAGTTGCCGATGCCGATGAAAGTGCCGCAAGAGGTTGCTCTGGTAATAGTTTTGGCTCGATCGAAGGTAATGGTTTCCTTGCCAAGCTTCTCAACCTTCAGGTCTTTCATGGCATAGGAACTGCCACCACCGTAAAACATGCCAATACCGTAGCTTGGGTCCTTGGCTTCTGCAGGGTCTACCTTCTCGGGTGGCGCCATTTTGGCAACCAGCTCGTTGTTGATTCGTTCCATGATCGGGTCAAGAACGTCCTGCAGTGCTTCAAGCTCGTCTTCTCTGCCTTCCATAATAACTTTGATACACTTGTTTTCAAGAAGCTCCTCGGAAATCTTTTTGGTGTCGGTGGTTTTGGTGCCGCCGGCAAAAAGCAGGGCATTCCAGTAATGCTTTTTCTTGGTGTTTTCGCTGAAATGTTTGAAAGTTTGTTTCCAGTCGACTTCGACTTTGATTTTTGAAGGCGGCAGGGTTCCTTCAAATTCAAGCTGATAGTAAACACCTAGGCCCCCCTGACCCTTTTGGGTAAGTGCTTTCATCGCGTCGGCTCCAAGGCTGGTCAGGTTAATCTGAAAAGGAACTGCCTGAGTTGAGAAAGTCGGTGCGATTGCCGGAGATTGAACCCCACTTGAAAGCCATTTACCATTGGGCTCATAGATAGAAATTGATGCTGAAGCGACCGGAAGGGGAATAAGTCTGATCTGATCCCGGCTGGTAACCTTTACCTGAGCTTCAAGTTTCTTGACTTCATCCTTTTTGAATTTGGCCATTTTTTTACTGGCTTCATCAGATTTCTTTTCCAGTTCGGTTATTTCATTTTGCAATGCGGTGATCTTGGCATTGTTTGCATCTGTTTTTGCTTTTTCCTTGTCGAAAATAAGGCTCTTTGCCTGAGAAGCTGTTTTGGGCTGAAGATCCATGCGCAAAGAAAACTGGAGCAGGCCTTCTTCGTAAATATCTCTGCTTTTTGCATCTTTAGTTTGCAGAGTCATTAACTGGAATTCAGGCTTAACGATTTCTTTGCCCTCTTCAATGAAAACCGACTCGGCAAGCCTGGGTCGGCTGGGCACATAATACCAAACCAAAGGCTTGGAAAAATCTCTGATAACCGTAATCACCGTTTGTGCATTCTTGCTGCCGATTCTTTCTTCAACGGTCAAAGTATCCCAATTTTGTGCGTCAAGACTGGGAAGAGCAAATGCGACATTCGTCGCGCACAGTAAGCAGATGGTAATAACTGCAAGTTTTGTTAAATAGGTTCTGATTTTCACACTTATCTCCCTTATTGAAATTTTGGAAAAACCACCGATGCTTTAAGGCGGTTTATTGTTTCTGAAATTTATTTAATAGGACAGCCCATCAAAATGCCATCATTATCCGGTTGGTTTTCGACCCAATCGTAGTCGAAAAACATGATTTGCATACCAGGATCAACATCTTTAAGTGGCGTATTTTGATATTTCCAGGTTCCTAGCAAGCCTTTTTTGCTGGCAAACTTCAAACTGTTTATGGTTGCGTCGGTACCTGCCGGAACAAGAATGATCTGTTCGGGATTTTTTTCATCTATTCTGAAGTTTATTTTGGATTTCTTGCCGCATTGAATGGTTCCAACAGCCGCATAAACCGTTTCTTCATCTGTACCAAAGGTTAGGCAATTGCCGTCGAGGGAAATGATGTCGACAAGATTGCCTGGCTGAGCCACAGGAATGGAACCATCGAACATCGGTGAATAATTTTCAACTTCAATGGTTCTTGAGTTTCTGGAGCCTGATATATTGATCCTTGTTTGTATTCGGAAACGGTAATTGTTCTTATTGAAGCCTTCCCGGGCATATATTGCTTTCAAAGGGAAGAGAATATTTAAAATTTCCTTGCGGTTTTTGTCAAACCAGACATTTTCTCTAAAAACTGCAGATTGCATCGGCAGCCCACTAATCTGCTGCCATTTTTTTCCATCTTTGGTTTCTTCCGGACAAATTGTCAGAGAAACATCTGCAATTCCCAAGGTTGCGCTGTCGCCGACAGCCGGAAGCATAAAATAGGCTGCTTCCCAATTGCCAGGAGGCATGACTGAAAAGCATTTCTCCTGAATCTTTTTATCGTATTCGCCAATGCCGATAAACCCACCAAAACAGCCGGTTCGGTCCATTATTG
>CAZTHA010000203.1:0-8006 GCA_964613435.1 uncultured bacterium | reverse complement strand
CTTCCGCGGCTGTATCAAAGGCTGCCGTTTCTGCAATGCCGGCTATTATTATCGCCCAAAACGTGAGCGACCGGTTGAAGATCTGGTAAATTACAGCCGTGAATTGCTCCACAACACTGGCGAAGAAACTCTTGGGCTATTGTCCTTATCGACGTCCGATTATTGCCAACTTCCTGAGTTGATAAAGAAACTCGATCAGCAGAAGCTTTATGCCGAACAGAACATTTCCATTCCTTCGATGCGTATGACCGAGAACACGCTCAACCTTCTCGAAGCATCACCGCATATTCGTAAAGGCGGTCTTACCTTTGCTCCCGAAGCCGGGACACAGAAATTGCGCGATATAATCAACAAGAATATCAATGAAGAAGACATTATCAGCGTAGTCAAGGCCACAAGCGGTTCAATGTATCGGACTCTCAAACTGTATTTCATGATGGGCCTTCCATTTGAAACCGAAGAAGATGTCTCTGGCATCGCCGAACTGGTTCTGAAAATTGAAGACATCTGCCGAACCCTGAAACCTCGCAAACAAATTTCAATCAGTCTTTCCGGTTTCGTTCCCAAGCCTTTCACTCCTTTTCAGTGGAGCCCTCAGGCAACCATGGAAGAACTGAGAAGCAAGCGCATTTCGATTCGTCAGGCCCTGGCACAGAGCAGAGCCAAGATTTCCTGGCGCGAAGAATATCTTTGCTTACTTGAAGCAGTGCTCTCTCGCGGTGATGAAAGAGTTTCAGAACTGATCCTGGCGGCATTTAAAAATGGTTGTCGTTTCGATGGCTGGAATGAACATTTTAAACGATCTGCATGGGAAAAGGCTTTTTCAGACTGCAATTTAGATCCAGCACAGTATCTCAGACAGATTCCCGTAGCCGAAACATTGCCCTGGGATTTCGTCGACTTCCAGGTTCCCCGCGCCTTTCTTGAATCAGAGTATCGCGCCGCCGCAAAAATTGCCGGAGTTGAAGAATTATGAGCGAAAATAGTGAAATCAAGGTAAGGGTTACCTACGAAAAAACCATGCAATCACGCTATATTGCTCATCTGGACACTATTGATATCATCAGCAAAGCGCTCAGGCGATTGCAACTGCCCTATCAGGTGACCAGCGGTTGTCATATCAGGCCGAAGATTTCTTTTGGTGCGCCTTTGCCCCTGGGTCATGCAAGTTTGTGTGAACAATTCGTTCTTTCTTTATCGCAACCGATAGACGGCGAATGGCTGCAGAAAGCCTTGTCAGAGCAGTTGCCCCAGGGCATGAAGATAATTTCGGTCGAGATTCCATGCAGCGAAGACAAAAAAGGTGCGAATGGCGATCTGGTCAAATATCGCATTGGCTTTACCGACCAATCAACGGCTAATCGCGCGCATCAGTTTCTCGAAAACCCCGAAACGGCGTTTTCCCTGGTCAGCAAGGGAAAAGTCAAAAATTTCAAATTGGGAGATTCTGTACAAAGCATTATCAAAAACCAAAGCGAAACTCTTTGCGTTCTTGAGGTCGAATTCATACAAGGCCGACCTGAAGTTCCTTCTGTTTCCAAAATTGTTACTGCACTGGCCGATTTTCTTGGAGATGAAAAAGATTGTCTGGTGCTGATCGAGCGCATATCACTGTTAAAATTATAATTATCCGGAGAAAACTCCATTGAGTCGAAAAATTTTAGTAAACATTGGTCCTTATGAATCCAGAGCAGCAATAATAGATAATGACCAACTGGTCGAGCTTTTGTATGAAATTCCCGATTCAGAAAAAATCGTTGGCTGCATTTATAAAGGTCGGGTCGCAAACGTAGTAAAAGGCACTCAGAGTGCATTCGTCGACATCGGCATCCATAAAGATGCTTATCTTACCTTGACCGGAGTCGAGAACTACGGTAACGATGATGACCTGAAAGATATATTCCGCAGCCCTATTCAAGACACTCTTAAGGTCGGACAAAACGTCGTTTTACAGATCCTCAAAGAGCCAACCCCGAACAAGGGCCCCAGATCAACGATGACCCTTTCATTTACCGGCCGCTACCTCGTTTTCATGCCACAAGTCGACCATATTGGCGTTTCAAAGCGCATTCCCCACGACCGCGAAAGGGATCGACTGCGAAACATCGGCCGAAAAATTGCCCCCAAAGGAACTGGGGTCGTTTTTAGAACTGCATCAGAAGGTCTTGAAGAAAGTGTTCTCAAAGCTGACCTTGACCTGCTCGTTAAAATGTGGCGCAAAGTAGATGAAAAGTCGCGCAAGGCCCCGGCAAAAACCATGCTGCATCGAGACATGCCCTTACCGATGAAAGTAGCCAGAGATTATTTTGACGATTCGGTCGATGAGATGATCATCGACTCAGAGGAAGCCTACAAAGGCATTCTTGAGGATTGCGACTTTCTCTCTCCACTGCAACGTGCGTCATTGGAGCTTTATCGAGATTCGACACCGATTTTTGAAAAATACAACATTGAAAAAGAAATCGAAAAAGCCCTTTCACGGAAGATCTGGCTTGAATCCGGTGGCTATATCTATCTCGACAAGACCGAAGCCATGCACTGTATCGACGTTAACAGCGGCAGGTTTTCAGGCGGCGCCGATCTTGAAGAAACAGTTTACAAAGTAAATCTTGAAGCCGCCGAGGTCATTGCCCGCCAGATAAGATTAAGAAATCTATCGGGAATGATCATCATCGACTTCATCGATATGGAATCACGCGAACATCGGGCCAAAGTTCTAAAAGCCCTTAAAGAAGGCTTTAAGGGTGACAGAAACAAGCCCAATATTCTTGATTTTTCTGAACTTGGTCTGATACAAATGACCAGGCGTCGAACTTCAGCCAGCCTGGTCGAAATTCGCAAGGAAGTTTGCCCCTGCTGCCAGGGCAGCGGAAGAATCATTTCAATCCAGACTCTGGTCAATAAAGTGAAAAAAATGGTCATTGAAGAATCGGCCAGATATCAAACCGGGAAAATTGTCATCAGTGCCCACAAACTGGTATTGGACCACCTGCGTGGTAACAGCAACGAAGGATTGAAGGAACTCGAGAATCGTGTTAATCGTAGAATAATCTGCAAAAATGTAACCGGGCTAGATATTGAAACCTTTAAAGTCGAACCCGTCATGGAACAGCCCAGAAGGAAAAGGCCCAATGAAAAAACCGATCAGCCGAATGATGAAAGTCCTGATCTCAATCAGCCTGATAATTCTGCTAACACCGAGTCTTGAGGCGGAATCGATAAAGCTTGCTCTGCGCCCAGGCAGCATTTATGAATACCGGCTCAGCTCGGGTCATTCCAGCAATTCTCAAGCGCTTGCATCAAATTTTTCAGCCACCGACAAGCCCGAAGATGTTAGTTTCAAGCTCAATGTCATAGACTTTCAGGAAAAAGCCTTTATCGTTGACATCAGCTGTAACGGCCAGGTTTTTCGTCGCTATATAAGAGAAAACGGCGCAATCGCTGGAGCACCCGCCGAAGCGGGACAACAGATGCCATTATTCTTAACTTTTCCCGAAGGTGACTGGCAGGTTGGTAAAAAGCATCTGGTCAAACGCAATGTCAACATCGGTCGACAAAGCTTCCCTGCTGACTGGCAGTTGCTTTTAAAAAAAATCGACAATGAGAAAGAGCAGGCGGAAATCCTTTTCAACTGCACTCCCCAACTTCCGGTCAGTCGGCTTGCCCAAAGAAAATTCATGTTAAAAGGGCGTTTGATTTTTGATTTGCAACAGGGCACGATAAGCCTTGCCGAATGGGTTACGGAATACAATTTTCAATTGCATAACAAAGAAATTGCCATCACCAGAAATCTGTGGTCACTTGGCGAAAAGACGACATATAGCCTTAAATTGGTTAAGGTTCTGGAGCAATAAGCTTATGAAAAAAATCCTGATATTTTTCTTTTTCGCTTCATTGGCTATTTCAGCATCGGCACGCCCGTTTTCAATCACCAATAATTTCAAGTTCTGGCTGTTGAATAACGAAGCGCGAATGCTTTCAACCATCAGTTTCGATCGGCAAATTGCCGCGCGCGTGAACCACCCACTGGCGATCATTCCGATAAAAGCTCCCGAAACTGTAAGTCCCGTTGAAAAAATATTGGTCATTCATCGCAAGTTTTATCAGTTACTCGACGAAGTTGATGATATCTACAGCCTCGCCAGGAGATTTGGTAATGGCCGATTTTCGGTGGTGATCAAGCGGGCCCGCCCGGAAATCTGGGCCGCTTTACCTTTCGACCAATATTTCGTCGGACTGCACCGACAAATGGCCGGCCACTTCCGGCAAGCTTTTTACGACACGCTGATCAAAGCCCTGGATCTAAGCCAGCAGCGCGACAAGGACCTATCTGCACGACTCAGCAAAGCCTGCAAAAAGTTGAGCGATGAAGAAACCAGGCTGTTTAACGGTTATCTGGAAACTTTTTCAGCCCTTTATCCGTCTGATCAAAGCGCAAAATTGATTCTCACCTTTATAGAAAACGGAACCCGCCAACAATTCGCTATGGGCATCAAACAACTGCTTGAGCCGGAATTAGTCTCAACCCAGATACAGGTTGTAGAACAGTCCCAGGCCGAGCCTTCCTCTTTTGATGATCCCCTTGCCGAGCTTGAAAAACTTACGGCAATGAGCGAAGGCGAGAACTTGCAGATAACCGTTGATGATGGCGTAACTTCGGAACCAGAAACTGCCGCAGCAGAAAATTCTGTAGAAATGAGCGAAGCGGAAGAGGAAAACTCTGATGAAGCCCAGGACGAGGCATCGGAAATCGATCTTCAGGATGAGCCAATAACGGAAGAGCCGGCTGAAGATATGTTCAATATCTGGGATTAATCGCGGTTGTAGTAGTCTTTGAGCTTGGGCGGAGAATTCGCTCGCAGCTTTTTAAGCGCTTTTTCCTCAACCTGCCGCACCCGCTCGCGCGTTACTCCAAGAATTCGGCCAATTTCTTCCAGAGATCTGGGAATACCGTCATCGAGGCCGAATCTAAGCTTGACCACCATTTGTTCGCGCTCGGTAAGTGCTACCATGACTCTTTCAATCTGATCACGTAGCAGCGAGTCTATAACTGCCTCTTCAGGGCTTACCGCATCGTCATTGGAAATATAGTTTTCAAGAGAAGTATCTTCTTTGTTACCAACGGTGACTTCCAGAGAAACCGGCTCCTGGGTGAGACGAACGACTTCTTCAATTCGCTCTACCGGCAAATCGACCCGTTCTGAAAGCTCTTCCATACTGGGCTCTCGGCCCTTTTCCTGAACGAAGATACGAATATTTTTGCGAACTTTGTTAACGATCTCCATAATGTGAACGGGAATGCGGATAACCCTGGATTGTTCAGCAAGAGCCCGGGTTATCGCCTGACGAATCCACCAGGTCGAGTAGGTTGAAAACTTGTAACCCAAGGTGTAGTCAAATTTTTCGATCGATCGCAAGAGACCGAGATTCCCTTCCTGAATCAGATCCAAAAACAGCAAACCGCGATTTGTATATTTTTTGGCGATACTGACAACTAGACGAAGGTTGGCCTTGATCAAGGCTTCTCGCGCATCCTGATCTTTTTCAAGAATGCGTTTGGCAAAATCCTTTTCCTGGTCATGGGTAGCCAGTGACAGCTTGGTTAACTGCTGCAAATAAAGCTTTACCGAGTCATCGAAGATCGATTCCTCTTTGCGCTTTTCCCTCTCATCCTGCGAATCGACAACGTCGTCATCATTACGCTTTCGATAAGGCGAAGCGATCTTTATCTCTTCAACCGGTTTTTTGCGCGACTTTTCCTGAGGCTTCTCAGTTGAAGACTCGGGTTTCTTAGCGGTCGGTGCAGTTTTTGTCGTGGCCTTGATGACCTTTTTAGGCATTTTCCAGCTCCTCTTCGCAACAGTACTGACCCATGTCGCGAAACTTTCTGTAACGATGTTCCAGCAATTCTTCCCGACTCATTGCCATGAGGGGCGGAAGATGCTTTTCGACTATCTGCCGGATTGATTCGGCAACCTGTTGAGGATTTCGATGTGCTCCACCAAGAGGTTCAGGTAATATTTCGTCAATAATTCCTAATTCCTTTAGATTAGCGGCGCGCATTTTTAATGCCTGGGCGGCTTCTTTTGATTTTAGCGGATCATTCCAGAGAATTGCCGCACAACCTTCGGCTGAGATGACTGAGTATACAGAGAACTCAAACATGAAAATACGGTCACCGACACTTATGGCCAGAGCGCCACCGCTGCCACCTTCACCGGTTACAAAACAGAGAATGGGCACAGCAATCTGGGACATCTCGGCAAGATTTCGGGCAATTGCTTCGCTCTGCCCTCTCTCTTCTGCTCCAATGCCCGGGAAAGCGCCGGGAGTATCGATGAAGATGATTACCGGCAAATTGAATTTCTCGGCCATTTTCATCATGCGCATGGCTTTTCGATAGCCTTCTGGATGAGGCATACCAAAATTCCGATAAATATTTTCTTCGGTGTCGTGTCCCTTTTGGTGGCCGATAAACATAACCTTATGATCGCCAATTTTTCCAGGCCCAGCGACAATGGCGGCATCATCACTGAAGAGTCGGTCGCCATGCAATTCAACAAAGTCGTCCTGACTCAAAATTTTGATCAAATCAAGAGTTGACGGACGATCGATATGTCTGGCAACCTGAGTAACCTGCCAGGGTTCGAGCTCGGTGTATATTTCTTCTTTGAGTACATTGATCTTTTCGGCGATGGCGTTTATTTCCCGCGAAAGATCGATTTTGCCATTTTCAGAAATAGCCTGCAATTCCTTTAACCTGGCTTCAAGCTCGATAATCGGTTTTTCGAATTCGAAATCTCTAGACATTTTCACCCCCAGCCTGGTGATTGAAAAGATTTATCAGTTTCGTCAGGGTTGATTTCAATACTCTTCGGTGCACCACAGTGTCGATCATGCCATGTTCGAGCAGAAATTCAGCCCGCTGAAACCCCTCAGGAAGTTTCTGCCTGATCGTCTGTTCGATAACCCTTGGGCCCGCGAAGCCGATGTAGGCACCGGGCTCAGCGATGTTAACATCGCCAAGGCTGGCGAAACTTGCCGAGACGCCCCCGGAAGTCGGATCGGTAAGAATCGAAAAGAACGGCACAGATGCACGGTTCATCCGCTGAATGGCCGCTGAAGTCTTGGCCATTTGCATAAGCGAAAGAATCCCTTCCTGCATACGTGCCCCGCCACTGGCTGAAACCACAATAACCGGAGCCTTTTCTGAAATTCCGGCTTCCATCATGCGGGTTATTTTTTCACCTACTACCGAGCCCATGCTTCCGCCCATGAAATCGAAGTTCATAACTCCGAGAAAAACTGGGTTACCGCCAATACTTGCACGACCACAGGTAACGGCTTCGAAAACATCTGTTTTGTTGATGGCAATTGCCAGGCGCTCCGGATAGGGTTTTGAATCCACGAACTCGAGAGGATCAACCGATTTCATTTCCCGGTCGAGCTCGACAAAAGAATTATCGTCAGTCAAAAGCGCAATTCGATCCCAGATTGGCATGCGCAGATGATGATCACATTTTGTGCAAAGAAAAAGGTTCTTTGCCAGATCTTTGATCAGAAGAATTTCGCCACATTTAGGGCACTTCTTCCAGAGATCAGAGGGTATTTCCCGTCTGGGACGGGTAAGCTTGTCAAACCATCCCATGGCTTACCGCCTGTCTGAATAAATTTTTGTCGGCCACATAAATTCTGGTTATACCAGATTTATAAAGCCTTTTCAAGAAGAAAGAACTTAACAGGTGCTGCAGTGAAATAAAAAAGGAATTTCCTGAAAAGAAAAAAGCTGCCTCTGCAGAGGCAGCTCCGTGGAGATCGTAAATCAGCTTTTTTTATCAGCCACCAAAAGAATCGGTGGTAATGTAGTAGATTTTGCTTTCATGAGTCTTATTACTGCTGTCATAAGCCTCAAGATAAACCTTGTAGTCAGTGCCGGCATTCAGGCCAGTCAGAGTCTGATCGAAAGCGGTCATCGGTCCACCGCCAGCCAGATCATTCAGTCTGAT
>CAZTHA010000202.1:0-8050 GCA_964613435.1 uncultured bacterium | reverse complement strand
TGATCGACGGCCTGCCGCCGGTAATTACCGAAGTAATGGTGCTCAATGTTACCGAAAACAGTGCTGAAGTCTCCTGGAAAACCAATGAGTCATCAGACTCAACCGTCGACTATGCCAAAGGGCCGATTGGCCTTGACCCATACAGTATGCTCGCCTCTGACCCTGCTATGGTTACCGCGCACAAGGTAACTCTGAGCGGGCTTTTGCCGGGCCAGACCTATCATTTTCGGGTAAGATCACTGGATTTCGAGCGTAACGAAGGGGTTTCATCGGACTATCAGTTCAATACGCCGTCTGGCGATGCACCGGTCATGCCGACAGGGTTTGCCATCGCTGCTCCCACTGAAATGGAAAGAATCTCGCTGAGCTGGGTCAGCAATACTGATGCTGATCTTGCCGGCTATAATCTCTACCGTTCCGAATCGATGACTACGGCATTCGCCAAGGTGAACGCCAACCCGATCAGTTCCGGAGTTGGCTCGACCACCTACGTCGATGAAGGCCTGAAAATCGCCACGAAATACTATTATTACGTAAAAGCAGTCGATGTTGCCGGCAATGAGAGTGCGCCAAGTACTACCCTTTCGGTGGTCACCCCCGGCATTCTCACTGAAAACCGTGTCTGGCGTTTGGCTGAAAGTCCCTATATCATTCAGGGCGATGTGCGAATTCGCGGCGGCGTGACTCTGACGATTGAACCGGGTGTGGAAGTGAAGTTCACCCGCATCGATTCATTGCCGGATGTAAACGGCGCTTCAATGACTGAATTGATCGTGCAGGGCAGCCTGCTGGCAGTGGGCAACGCGACTCAGAAAATCGTCTTCACCTCGGCCGAATCTTTTCCGACCAAGGCAAATTGGGGCGGAATCAAGTATCAGGCGACTACCGAGCCTGAGAACATGCTAAGATTCGCCACAGTCATTTTTGCCGACCAGGGTGTGGTTAGCGAGGGCGCAACTCCATCGATCGAAAACTGCGAAATCGGTCTTTGCGGCATCGGCATGAATCTGGGATTGTCTACTGCGCTGAATATTCGCTACAACACGGTCAGAGATTGTGATATCGGTATCGTTTCGGCGAATTCAAATATTCGTAACAACATTCTTATCGACAATCAGACCGGGGTAACCCTGCTTGGTAACGATTATTTCGAGCACAACACCGTCGATTGTCTGATCGGGGTTCAGGTTGATTCGGGTAATCCGATCATCAAGAACAATATCATCAGCTATACCGGTTCTACCAAAGCGATTTACGGGATCAACCAGACGATTTCCCTGGCAACTCCGACGGTTAGTTTCAACGATATTTTCAACTATACCTTTGCGTTTAACGGAACCAATGGTACCGGCACCGCGAATCTCGAAGAAGACCCGCTGTTCATCGGTGGAATCCCCTTTGATTATCAGCTGCAGACCCAGGCCGCCGGCTATGCCAGCGACTCGCCATGTCTGGCGTCGGGTGAAAATGGGGTGCAAATGGGGCGTTACGGTCCCTGATCAGCTGTTACTGTCGCTATCACCGGCCCCGTCGTCGTCATCGTCGTCGGGGTCTTCGTTTTCCAGTTGAAGAAGTTCGCCTTTTTCGTAGGCTCTTATCCACCAGTTGAGCAGTTCGCCATTGTGCTTGAGAAACTCTTTGAAGCTGACGTGGCGGCCATCTTCGCATTCTTCTTTATACTGATCGGTGATGAATTTGGTGATTGGTTCGGTAACCGCTTCATCGAGAAAGACGCCGGCACCGACGAGAAATCTTACTTCACCCAGGCGCAACACCCTGGTGAAAAGCACGGTGCCCGGCAGAGCGTTTTCCGAGCCGACCGATTCTTCGACATCGAATTCTTCACCGAGGAAAAGGTCTTTAAGGCGCAGTGACTTGCCGGGGACGGAATCTTTAACCGCTAACAAAGTCAGATGGGTTTCTTTCAGGGCCTGGCAGATCTGCATTTCCTGAAGGCTGAGTTCGTCGCGGTTGCGGCGAATGAACTCATCGATCAGCGCCCGGTTTTCTAGATCCTGATCGTCGAGCAGGAACCAGCTGAGAAAAAGAAACTCTTCAGACGGGTCGAATTCGTATTCTTCGCCTTCCTGGAGGTTGTAGAAAATTTCGAGGGATTCGCCGAGAAAGCTGATGAATTCTTCTTCGAGGGAAAAGGCCATGAGCTTGGCGAAGAGTTCGCTGAACATCGATTTGATGGCTTCGATCTGTGGTGACATAATTGGCCCTTTCTGCTGTTTGAAGTAGACCAATTTAATGCTTTTGCCCAACAAAATCAAGGGCTCTTGCTTGGTTAAATTATAAAGCGCCTTTAATTCACACCCCTTCACCAAGCCATGAAAAATAAATTAGCGAAAACAACATAATCCTAATCGCTACTTTATGGGGCTTAGGGGGCAGCTTTGCAACGCTACAAACTTTCGTTTATGCAAAGCCCCCCCCCCTGCGCTTTTGAGAAAACAACACTGATGCAGGAATTATCAGTTGAGAATTTGCTGGATGCGGTTGATCTCAGAAAGGCTGGTGACGCCTTTGCGGGCCAGGGCAAAGAGTTTCTGCACGAAATAACCGCTTTGCAGTCTTTCGATTTCTTCAGAAATCTCCCGAGGGTTGCCTCTGATAATAAGGTCTTTGAGGTTTTTGTCGGGAATGATAATTTCGTAGAGCGGTATGCGGCCGATGTAACCGGTATTGTTGCATTTTTCGCAGCCGCTCGATTCGAGATAGGTTCCCGGTTCGAGGCCGGCTAATTGCATCTGGTCAAGTTGTGCGGCATCAACCTGAATTTCCTTCTGACAATGTGGGCAGATTTTTCTGACCAGAACCTGAAAGACCACCGCGCCCATGCCGCCATAGAGCAGATGCGGCGAAACTTTCAGATTATGAAACTGTTTGAAAACGTCGGCAGGATTTTTGGCCGACATCTGGGTAAAGACGCTAATACCCCAACCTGCAGCGGCAAAAGCTTCCCTGGCCGTTTCTTCGTCGCTGAGTGATTCAAGAATCATCAGGGCTGGCTCAGCTCTTACCGCAGCTCTGGTCGCTGAAAGCATGTTCAGGCCTATCCAGGGCCGGGTTTTTATGTGGGAAATGCCTTCAAAGGTGTAATAAACCTGATTTTCTACAGAAACAACAGATTTGTTGCCTTTTTCGTTGAACATGGCTGCGGCAGCGTAGAGGGTAGTTGATTTACCGCTGCCGGTCGGGCCGGAAAAAACTACCAAACCATTTTTCATGTTTTTGATCAGCTTTTCAATTTTTTGGCGGTCTTCGCAATCCGGGAAAATCTTTTCCGGATCAGTGCAGGCATCTTTTTTGTTGATGAAGAAAAGCATCATCTGTTCGCCGAAAACAGTCGGCAAAATCTGGGTGCGGATATCGATCGGTTTTTTTTTAATTTTTACGAGAATTCGGCCGTCCTGCGGTAAAAGCCGCTCGCTGATGTCAAGGGCCGACATAATTTTGATGCGAGCGAGAACCCGATCATACATGTCTTTGCTTATCGTTTCGCGCAAGGAAAGATCATCGGTGTTCCCGGTCAGAACCAGGACTTTGTCTGCTTCCGGTTTGAATGAAACCAGGTTGGCTTTCTGGGTGAAGGCGTCAGAAATGATCGAATTGACGAACTTGATGACTTGCAGGTTGGGATCTTCGCTGGTGGTAGCCGTTTCTACCATTTCGGCGTTGCCATTTCCGGCTTCGATGATTCCTTCGCCGAGGTTGTCGGCAATTTCAACCATGGCTTCATCGAGGCGACCCTGAGTTTCAGCCGCTTTAACCATGGCAACGTAGACGTTGGTGAACACGCCGGGGAACATTTCCAGGCTGGATGAGAATGTGAAACCTTCCTTGAGTTTGGCGATGACCTTGCCGAGAATCTGGCTCAGCTCGTTTTTTTCATCTTCTTTGGCGATGAGGTCAAGGCTTTTAACCAGGGGAATTCCCGAACCGAGCATTTTGCCGAATTTACGGCTGAACTTTTCCAGATCATTGGTTGAGATTGGCATGAATAAGCTCCTTTCAAACGGCCTTGCGGCCAGCTAATGAGATTATGTTGTGCCGGGGCTGATCTGGCGCCTTTGATGCAGCTCCTGCATTTTGACCTTTTAAATATTCTTTTAAAGCCTGACGTTCAAAGCGGATTTCGCCATCGATAATGAAATGCGGCAGCAGGTGCAGCATGTTCATGATGTTATGGCGGCTGACCTTGAACCAGTCGGCGACTTCTTCCGGAGTTAGAATTTCGTCTTCGGCCGGCCGATTCTGCCTTAAGCCGATAATTTTCAGGGCTTCTTCCACTGCTTTGAAGCCGGCATCGGGAACCGGTGAATCTATTTCGACGAGATCTTCGCAAAGAGTGTGAAACTGTTGCTGGCAATTTTCGCAGCTGGCGATGTGGGCTTTGGCGGCTGCAAATTCACCTTCCTGGTAATAGAGATCGAGCATTTGCTCTATTGAGAGGCAGTTACTGGTCATTTTTCACCTCGGTGAAGATACTCACGTATTTTTCTGACAGCGAACAAAACCCGTGATTTCGCGGTCGGTAATGGAATTTCCTGGATCTCGGCCACTTTTTCAAAAGTCATATTTTGAAAATGCTTCAGAATGAAAGCTTCTTTTACCGGCTCAGAAAGCTCATTCAAGACCAATTTCAGGTCGAGGGCCAGATCGGTGGCGTTGCTGAATCCGGGTTGCTCGCCCTCGCCAATGCTGCTGACCGAAACCAGGTGCATTCTGACGACGCGGTTCTGACTGCGTTTGAATTCGAGAAATTTGTTGCGGGTAATGGTGTAAGCCCAGGGCATGAATTCGTATTCGATGTTATAGGTTTCGATGCGGGCGTGAATGGTGAGCAGAGATTCCTGTAGCAGGTCTTCGGCAACGAATCGGTCATTGCAGAGGCGATAAAGGTAGGCAAACAACGGGCGTCGAAGTTGCTCAAAAAGAGCTGCGGCAGCTTTGCGGTCGCCGTGGCGGAAGTTTTCTACAAGTTGTCTGCTGATTTTATTCATTTCTGCAGGTTATTATGCAGGAAAATGAAAAATGGATTGAAACAAATTTATTTTTTTTTCTATTTTTTGAATGGATCATGCATACATCGATCGAGAACGCTGTTGAGACTTCCGAAAATGGTCCGGATGTCATCGGGAAGGTTGGCCGCGGCGCAGCGTCGCTTCGTTTCACCGCCAAGATTGGCTTTTAGAACTTCACGGATCTCGTCCAGAGGTAGTAAAAGTCGGCTTTTCAGGTTGCGAATGAAAATAATACCGACCAGAAAGGCGGTAATTGCCATGAACACAATGCCCCAGGCTCCACCCTTGCCAAGTTGAGTTGCCCGGTTATCGGCCGAGTCCATGGCTTTTCGGTTGATTTCTCCAAGTTTGAGAATGCTTTCGGTGGTTAATTGTAATGCTTTGGTATTGCCGGCAAAGGCATCGGCGAAATTGGCCGTGATCAGGGAAAGAACTTCCGGTTCCGCTTCTTCGGTGATATTGTTTTGCGCACGATCCAGAGCGGCTTTGAAATTTTCGATCTGTTGGGCATTGGCTTTGCATTGTGAAAAAACCAGGGCGGCGAGCATCTCTTCGCAGGCCTGCAGTGAACGTTCGTTGTTGCTGAGAATATTGGCAATTGCCGGGGTCATGCGGTTGAAAACGCCAATAGCTCCGAAGGCCATCAGCAGATTGATGATGACGATGAGCCAGGCGCCGAAAATAACGCTTTTTGCCAGCTTCATTTCAGTTACCTTCCATCAGTCGTTTGATTGCTTCTTCTTTTGAAACCAGAACCAGGCTGTCGTTTTCTTTCAGAGGTTCATTGGGCTCTGGCTGAAAAACTGAGCTGGGATTGCCGCGCCTTACGGCAACGACCATGATGCCGAATTTTTTGGGAAGTGCCAGCTCGATAAGGGTTTTTCCGACCATCGAGGGCTTGATGGTAATTTCCGACAGATTCAGGCCGTCGCCAAGGGGCATTTCAGCGACCAGGTGGCTATAAAGAAGGCGATTGGCGAACCTGCGCCCGAATTCCTGTTCGGGGTTGATGATCTGATGAGCTCCGACCAGTTGCAGAATTCGCTGGTGCATCGGATTGTTCGCTCTGGCAATTACACACTTGGAGCCCATCTGGCGCAATAAAGCCGTACAGATGATTGAAGCTTCGCGAGACTCGTCGCCGATGGCGCAGATGGTCGCATCCATTTTGCCGGGATTAACTCTGGCCAGGCCGTTTTCGTCGGTTGCATCGAGCACCAGAGCTTCGGTAACGAAGGTTGCCGCTTCTTCAACCAGATCCTTGCGAATGTCCAGGGCCAGAACTTCAGCCCCTTTATTTTCGAGTGCCGCTGCCAGCGACATGCCGAACTGGCCGAGACCGATTATCAGGAATTGTTGAGCCATGCTTCGTGCTCCTTATGTCAGGTTGATTCTTGCTTCAAGAAGGTTTTCGGAATTTTCATAATGTTCGCGACTCAGCAGCGTGAACAGGGTTAGTGGGCCGATACGCCCGACAAACATTGCGAACATGATGATGATTTTGCCGATGTTATCGAGTTTGGCGGTTGCGCCGGTGGTCAGGCCAACCGTGCCGAGTGCCGAAGCCGCCTCGAAAATCAGATCGCGGGCATTGATGATTTGAGTTGCTTCAAGCATCAGAATTACCAGAATCAGCATCATGGTTCCGGAGGCGACGATTGTAACTGCTTTGAAGACCGTTTGCGCCGGAATTCGGCGATTCTGCATCGCGACATCCTCATAGCCGGAAGCGGTTGACCAGAAAGTCGCGGCAAGAACGCCGATGGTCGTGGTCTTGACTCCGCCGGCAGTTCCGCCTGGGCTGCCGCCAATGAACATCAGGCAGACCATCATCATGAAGGTCGGCCCAAGAACGTTTTCAAGGGGAACGGAATTGAAGCCGGCGGTTCTCAAAGTAACCGACTGAAACCAGGCATTGTGGATTTTGTCGATGCTGGTCATCCCCGCCAAAGAGCCATTCCACTCAAAGGCAAGAAAAAAGATAGTGCCGGTAAAAAGCAAAATCAGGGTTGCGCTCAGTGCCAGGCGACTGGCAACGGTGATTGGTTTGCCGCGCAACCAGCTGGGAACAAGCAGCGCAACCGCCGGAGCTATTCCCCCGCTGATTATGAGAAAAGCGATGGTATGCAGAATCAGTGGTTGTTGCTGAAATGGAATCAGGCTGTCGCTTTGCAAGGCAAATCCGGCATTGCAGAATGCCGAAATAGCGGTGAAGATTCCTTTCCAGAGCGCTTCGCCAACGGCAAAACCGTTGCTTGCAAAGAGGATCGTGAGAATGATTGCGCCGACCAATTCAAAGAAGGCGGTGAATTTAACAATCAAAATCAGAGAGTCGGCAAGGCTGTGGTGGTCAGCGTTGTAAGCGGAATTCAGGAGCCTTTTCTGGCGCAGACTGAGGCGGTGACCTAGGGCGTGCATGGCAACGGTGGTGATGGTCATGATTCCCAGTCCGCCAAGTTGAATGAGCAGAATGATGAAAAATTGCCCGAGAAAAGTAAAATCATTGGGGGTGTCCAGCACTATCAGGCCGGTGACGCAAACGGCACTCACTGAGGTAAATGCGGCGTCGAGAGTTGAAATGGTTTTCGCGGTTGCCCCCGGCAGAATTAACAGAAAGGTCCCGATGAGACATAAGGCCAGAAATGTGACCAGGGTTACCCGGCCGGGATGATTGAGCAGCGGTTCCCACCAGCTGCTTGATGAATCGCTGATTTCGGATGATTCCGGCAGAAAGAGAAAGTTTGCCAAACCGATCAGTAGAGAGCCGGCCCAGGCGTGTCGGTTTAGCGTCAGATAAATTGCAGCCAGCATGAAAATGCTATTAAGAACGATGCTGAAAAGTTTATGAAAATTTGATTGCTGGCCGATCGACCAGATGATGGTCAAAACCTGCGAGATTGCTGCTGCCGCCATCAGGGCAATTTCGGAGCTGCCGACCGGCTGGCGCAGAACGAGAAATACTGCGACAGAAAGGCTGATAAGGGTGACTGCCGCCATTTTTGCGCGTTGCAAAGATAGTT
>CAZTHA010000201.1:0-8091 GCA_964613435.1 uncultured bacterium | reverse complement strand
CCATCAGCAAAATCATGCAGGGTTTTGAATCTGAACACAAGGCCAGAATCTATTTCGTCCGCATCACCGAATTCCTCAACCAGAAATGGGGAACCAAATCACCGATCAAATATACCGACCCGGTTTATAAATTTCCGGTCGGCATGCGAGCTTTCGGCAACTTCTCGTTCCATATCACCGATGTTAGAAAGTTCTTCACCGAAATAGCCAGCAATCAAACTGTTGTGCCGATCAGTGCGATTCGCAACGTAATCGTTGATCGCATCATGACCCCGTTGGCCGATGTTTTTGCCACTGCCAGCTTCAGTTATGCTGAAATCGACAAAAACCGCATGGAACTTTCCAAAAAGCTGACCGAACTGGTTGCTCCTGAATTCCTGCTGCTCGGATTCGAAATGAGTGATTTCCGCATCGAAAACACCGATTTCGACGAAAAAACCCAGGAACGCATCGACAAGATTTCTGACAAAATGGCCGACGCTCACGCAATCAACGCCATGGGCAACATCAATGCCCAGGGCCTTAATGCTTATTCAACCATAGAAAGACTCAACGCCCTCAACACTGCCGCCGCCAATCCCAACGGCATGGCCGGCGCCGGCGTAGGTATGGGCATGGGTATGGGCATGGGAATGGGTAACGGCATGGCCGGCATGATGGGCATGGGAATGCAGCAGCAGGCACCGATGGCTCCACCGCCACCTCCGATGGCCCAGTGGCATGTCGCTGTAAATGGCCAGACTCAGGGCCCATTCAGCCCGGCTGATCTGCAAAACATGGCTGCAAATGGCCAGTTCACCCCTGAAACCATGGTTTGGACCGCAGGCCAGGACGGCTGGAAAAAAGCCGGCGAAATACCAAGTCTTTCAGGCATGTTCAACCAGGCCCCTCCGCCACCACCGCCGCCAATGTAAAATAGCGCGAACGTAAAACAAGCTCTGATGCCAGGCATCAGAGCTTGTTTTTTTAAGCAATAGTCGTTTGTTTATTGAAAGAAAGTGGTCAAACCAAGCACCAGGCGATAGTTATAACCGTAGCGCTGGTCGTTGGTAACCGCAATCGGCACGCCGACTTCAAGCGCGAAGTTTTCCGTCGGTGTATAGCGCATACCAGGCGTAACATCGACCTTCATCCCCTCGGCACCCCAGTCTTCACCGTTTACTTCGGCCATGACCGTCACATTATGCGTGTGCGGGTATTCGATGCCGATATTGTAATAAAACTTGTCGGCAAGACCATCAGGATAAAACTGGGTATTGGGATCGCCGGTCATGATGTAACCAAGATTCAGGTGGGCGACGATCTTTTCGAAGTTTTTGCTGAAGGCGGTATAGATTTCGAAATCGGTTTTGCCGGTGCCGAGTCCCTTGTCGTCGTTTCCGGTCGGAAACTTGAAGCCAAGGCCAAACGCGCCGCGCATCTGATATTTGGGGTTATCGAACACGCGATATTTAAAACCAAGATTTGAATCGCCGGCACCGGACTCAGAAATGTCACGGGTCCAGAGAATTCGCGATTTAATCGTGTAATCAATGACCGGAATCGTATAAACAATTTCAAGATCGTCGGTAACCGCATAGTTGAAAAAGATCGGCAATTCAAGCATGTCACCACTTTCGCCACTGGCAAGAACACGGTCATAAACGCGGTCGAGCGTAAACCAGCTTGAGTGAAAGCCCATCTTGAAAGAACCGGCCTTGCTGACATCGGCAGCAGTCGTGTGTATCAAACCTGTCAAACCTTTGAAGTTACAGGCAAGCACCCTTGTTACCGCTTCTTCGAGTGGCACCATCATCATGGTGTCATCAGAAATTGGCGGTAACGCGGTTCTTGAAGGAACCGGCAAAGTGGTTACCGGCGGCAGATTCAGCGGTTCCTGAGAATAGATCTCATTGCCGCCGGTTGCGCGACGGGCACCGCTTTTCACCACCGGTGCCGGCCGCTGAATAGGGGCCGCCACCTGAGTTGTCAGTCCTCCGGCATAGGTTGTATTAACATTTCCGGTAATCGGCGGCAGGGTCATCTGCGGTGCAGGGCCACTACCGTTTGCGGGAACGGTTATTGGCGGCAGAGCCTGGCTTTGCCCATAATACTCCGGGGCATTACGGGTTTCCTGATATGGATCGGCATTTCGATTGATGGCCTGTTGCATCCCGGCGCTAAAGCCATTTTGCTTCAGCTGCCGTTGCGCATAGCTCTGTTGAGCCCAGACCGGCGCCGTTAACAGCCAGGCGGCCAATGCGACTATTGCGGTATTTCTTTTCATACCCAGCTCCTTTGTCGTCTGCATCAGAAGCCGGCAACAACATCACCGGACCGAACAGACATTTTACAGCGTATAATACGCCGCGTGTCTCATCGGCAGGTGTCGAAGAATTAATAACAATTAATTAGATTTTTTTCCGACAATATTGAAGCTGAGTTGGCTGTCAACAACCGAAATTTCGACCAGACCGCCTTTACAAAGCTTTCCGAAAAGAATTTCTTCGGCCAGAGCATCCTTGATTTCTTTTTGAATGACCCGGCCCAGGGGGCGAGCGCCGTGTACCGAATCATAGCCCTTCTCGGCAAGCCACTGACGAGCCGGTTCATCGAGCTTCAGTTCGACCTCACGCTCAAGCAATTGCCCATTGAGCTCGCCGATAAACTTGTCGACGACCTTTTCCATAACCGCCTGTGAAAGGGGCGCAAAATTGATGATGCCATCGAGACGATTGCGGAATTCAGGCGAGAAAAGCTTTTCTATTGCCGCCTTGCCCTTCCACTCAACATCCTTTTCGCTCTGGGAAAAGCCGATCGAGCCTTTTGCCATCTCGCGGGCGCCGGCATTGGAAGTCATGATGACGATAACATTGCGAAAATCAGCTTTCTTGCCGGTATTGTCGGTCAGAGTCGCGTAGTCCATGATCTGCAAGAGAATGTTGAAAACATCTTCATGGGCTTTTTCAATTTCATCGAGCAACAGCACCGAATATGGGTGCTTACGAATCGAATCAGTAAGCGCCCCACCCCGCTCATAGCCTATATAGCCGGGAGGCGCGCCAATAAAACGGGCAACCGCATGCTTTTCCATGTATTCACTCATGTCGAAGCGTAGAAAATTGACGCCAAGGTTCAGAGCAAGCTGTTTGGCCACTTCGGTTTTACCGACGCCGGTTGGCCCGGTAAACAGGAACGAACCGACCGGCCGGGTAGTTCCGGTCATACCGGCCCGGGAAATCTTAATGGCGCGAACCATGGCCTCAATCGCCGGGTCCTGGCCAAAAATGACCTTTTGTAGCTCAGCCTGTAAATTTTGGAGTTTTTCAAGATCCGAAGTCGAGATTCGTTTCGGCGGAATGCGGGCAATTTTGGCGACCGCCTTTTCGATGTCGGCGGTAATGACGCGCTTACGTTTCTTGAAACGCTTTGACAATTTGAGAATCGTTGCCGCTTCATCGAGAACATCGATGGCTTTGTCGGGCAGAAAATGCTCCTGAATGTATTTGGCTGAAAGTTCGGCGGCAGCACTCAAAGCTTTTTTGCTGTAGGTCACCCCATGAAATTTTTCATATACCGGTTTGAGGCCGAAAAGAATTCTTCTGGTCTCGGCAACAGTCGGCTCATAGAGATCGATCTTCTGAAAACGCCGTGAGAAGGCGCGATCTTTGTCGAAGCTTTTGTATTCTTCAAAGGTGGTGGTGCCAATGCAGCGGAACTTGCCCGAACCAAGCGCCGGCTTGAGAATATTGGCCGCGTCGAGAGCGCCACCGCTGACCGCTCCCGCGCCAATGATCGTATGAATTTCATCGATGAAAAGAACGACATTGGGAATCTTTTCCAGGCTTTTTATCGTCGCTTTCAGCCGGGCCTCAAAGTCGCCGCGATAGCGAGTTCCAGCCAGCAAAGCGCCCATATCGAGAGAATAAATTTTCGTATCTTTAAGAGTTTCAGGAACTTCGCCATGATGAATGCGCAGGGCTATTCCTTCTACCAAAGCAGTTTTACCGACACCCGGCTCACCGACGAAAATGATGTTGTTTTTTTTGCGCCGATTGAGAATGATTACCGCCCGGGAAACCTCGTTACGCCGGCCAATCAGCGGATCAATCGTACCGCGGGCCGCCTTGTCGTTGAGACACTCGGCGAAATGCCGCAGCGGGTCTTTGACTCCTTCAGCTTCGGTGCCTTCGGCGGTCTCGGCTGGATCGACTCCGGCTTCGGAATAGCCTTCACCGCCCTCTTCGGTGGCTTTGACCACGCCATGCGAGATGTAGTTGAGCACATCGAGCTGGCTGACATTCTGCTTTTGCAGAAAGAACAGTGCGTGCGATTCCCCTTCGGTAAAGATTGACACAAGCAGATCTCCGGCGGTGGCCTCTTTTTTTTCAGAAGCCTGCACCTGAATAATCATGCGTTGAAAAACTCTTTGAAAGCCAAGGGTTGGCACCGGTTCAGCAACTTTGTCACCGGCAATTTTAGGCACCTGTTTGTTGAAATATTCTTCGAGGTCGCTTCTGAGCTCTTCGATGTTGCAGTCGCATGCCTTGAGAATTCTTATGCCGATCGGGTCGTAAGCGATGCCGTAAAGCAGATGTTCGACGGTAAGATATTCATGGCGCCTTTTCGACGCTTCTTCAATTACTGCCTGCAGTATTATGTCGAGATCTTTACTTATCATTTTTGCTATGAATTCTTTTCTTTAAAGATTATGGCTCAATTCTAACCTATTTCTACCAATTTTTGCAGAACAAAAAGTACAGTCAGTTTTACAAATATTTTCCGGCAAAACTAATCGCTCAAAGAAGCTGACCGGGCAATGCTGCTGTAACTGGCCAGCATTTCAACAAAAATTAATTTTTTACACCGGCGGCTGGGTTACGATCAGTTCAAATTCAATGTCGCCGTCATCAAGATGGCCTATTTGTTTGAATCCCAGACCCAGATAAGTCTTTTGTGCCGCAAGGTTTTCTGGTTTGCACATTGTCCGGATACGGGTTGCTCCCATTTCCCTCATTTCGGCGATTGCCTTGATGATTGCCTGTTTTCCGTATCCCTTACCCTGACACCGGTAATCTATCATTATCCTGAAAAGCCAGTACAGGCCGGCGATTGGCTCGTCAACTTCGGGACAATAGGCAAGCATGCCGATTATTTTCCCTTCGAGGGTAATGGCGAGCAAAACATAATGGGGCGCAAATTTGGATTCGGCAATTGTTGCCAGATTTGACGCCAGATATTCCTTCTGACTTTCATCAAGTTCAAGATGGGCGCACTTGAGCCAATTTTCTTTATTTACCGCAGTTAAATGAATTTCTGATTTCATTTTGAATAATTCTTCACCTGGATTTTTAAATTTGAATTTCTGGTAATTTGCAGAAGGGATTTCTCTAATCTAATCTGGCTTGCCTACTTTTTCCTTGCCTCTTCAACCATTTTAACAGCATCTGGGAAATCTTTTATTGCCTGAGTTTCTGGCTTGGCACCCAGTTCAATGAGCAATGCCACCATATCAGTGAACCCTTTTCTGGCTGCGAACTGAACCGGGGTATAACCTGAATAATCTTCCCTTTGTTCAAGATCAGCTCCATTTTCAATCAAATATTTAACCAAGATCTGGTTTTTATTTGAAATTGCCAGATGGAGAGGTGATAATCCACCATTTATGGCCTTAAGATTAATGTTTGCCCCGTAGGAAATCAGCAGTTTAACAATCTCGATTTGCCCATCGGCAACCGCAAAATGTAGCGGAGACAGGCCATTCTTTTTGCCCTGAATATCAGTTTTAGCGCCGTTTTGCAAAAGAATTTCTGCTGCAATCGGGTCCTTTACGTGGATGGCAAAAAACAGCGGAGAATATCCGTGAGATTCGAGAAGATCGATTTTTGCACCGCTCTTTAAGAGGAATCTTATGAAATCATGATTCTTTGAGTATGCAACCGCAAAGTGAAGCGGGGTTTCCATACTTTTTGGATGCTTCTGGTTGATATCTGCTCCTTGTCGCAAAAGTTCATTGACCCGCTTCTCGTTACCATTCATGGCTGCAGCCCAAATTGAATCAGGAGCGCTGGGTTTAGCTTCCTTGTCATTACAACCTGTCGAGAAACAGGCCAAAAGCAGCAAGAGACCCCATGTAAAAAAACAAATATTGGTTTTGGGCCGGCATAACCTGAAAATCTGCATAATCCCCCCATGAACACGACTTTTTTCAAAACTGAATTTCTCGTTGGATCACATTGTCCAAGCGACCAGTATCAAGTATAATCAAAAGAATCAAATTCTGCTCGAAAAACATCCGAAAAAGATCTTTGAATGCGCCAGTCACGAAAGATCAGTTTCAAAGCAGTAAAAGATCTTCCTGAATCTCTAGCGAAGAAGATTAATATGAAATCTAAAGATATAGTTTCGGCATTCTGGGATACCATGAACGGCAACGATTTTTTCAAAGCTGCGGAGTGGCTGACGGAAGATTTCGAATGTTTCTGGCCGCAATCTTCAGAGGTAATTTGCGGCCGGGAGAATTTTGCCGCAATCAACACCAACTACCCCGCCAACGGCCCCTGGAGGTTTGCAATTAACTCTCTGCTCGCAGAAGGTGACCAGGTTGTTTCAGATGTTAGCGTAACCGACGGAACTGTCAGTGCCCGAGCAATTACTTTTCATACGATCAGGAACGCCAAGATCTGCAAACAGGTTGAATTTTGGCCGGATGACTTTGCTGCCCCGAAATGGCGTGCCCAGTGGGTCAAAAGAGCGGATGGCAAATGACAAAGCTCGACGCAAATGAAGCCGGGCAATGCCTGGCATCAACCCTGCCAAAATCAGCTTTTGCGCAAAGGGAGAAAGACTGGGACAAGCGCTATTTAAGCAAAGATTACCCCTGGGAAGAAGGATTCTTGAGCTCGTCAGGCAGCCTTTCGGCGAAAAAAACCGCTTTATGGCCTGGTATGGAGTCTTCAAAAAGCGCAGCTTTTTCTATGAATGAAAAATTTAAGCCAATGTTCCAATCCGCGATAATCATCAATAAATAGAAGACAGCCGTTATAAAAAGGGTTGGCGAGTATGACATTTGGAGCAAGAAGGAGCAGTAATAAAGCTATTTTTTTCACATTAAACCTCGAGTCAGGTCTTGAATATTTGCTCATCACCCACAAAAATGGCTGACTTTCATTTAACACCTCAATGGATCATATCTGGTGTTTAACGCCAGTAGTATTGAATTACGGAGGCTTGAGTCGGGCTTGAAAATTTGCCGTTTTCAAGCATGCTCTTGTAGAATCCTGAAACTTTAATGTGTTTAAGATCTGGAGCCTTTCTAGAGCGGATCTCAACTAGTCCGTTTTTTACAACAACCTCTCCGCTTTGGCTTTTGGGGTCATAAATAATTTTAAACAACCCACTATGGCCTAAAACTTCACTATCGCCAATTCTACCGGCTAAAAAGTCGCGTCCATCAAGGCTGATGTCAAAATTAGCTTCTCCTGATTCAAGGTTACACAACTGAGCAAACCCCCGTGGCTTTGAGCTCATGGGTGAAAGAATTTTAACTATGCTGTCATTGAAAAGTTTTATCTTGTTGCCCTTTGGCAATTCGACTTCAAGGTTATATTTTTCTGAGGATTTTATCTTTGCTGCTCTGGTAAAAACTTGATCCTGAGTAATCGGTTGCCATGTCGAGCCATCAAAGTAATAACCGCCAGTAACTTCTCCAATTACTTTGCAGGTGAATGGAAGGATATTCTCCTCTGCGTCGCCTGAAAGGTTTTCATTATTACTGACAGATATATTTGCATCAATTAGTTTTTTCCTGGTCTCCGCATATTTCCAGGTGCCGTCATCAGATAGAATAACAGGCTTCCCATCCAGCGTCTGAGCGCGAATCTCGGCTGCTACCTCAGTATTGGCATGTGTAAACAAAAATAAAACAGATAAAAAAACGAACATTTTTTTGGACATTGTATCTCCTTATGTCAACAAGAGAAGGTTAATTTTTTATTCTCATTCCACAGAACGCCTGTCGTGACCGGACGCAGAGTGACGGCAACGCCAAACGAGGAAATCGGAGCTGGCGCAAAAGTTGCGATTTTTTCGCAACTTTTTGTGACAGCTTCG
>CAZTHA010000200.1:0-8161 GCA_964613435.1 uncultured bacterium | reverse complement strand
TGAAGAGATAGCCGAAATCCTTGAAATAAGCCTGAGTAATGCCAAAGTCAGTCTTTTCAGGGCCCGGCAAAAATTTGCCCGTCTCTGGCACGAAATAGTTCAGAAAGGAGAGATGGCCAATGAACTGTGATGAATTCAGAAAACAGATTATTGCCGAAGAAAGCGATCTGAAAGCCCTGGAAAAGCATATCGACAGCTGTCCCGAATGCGCCGCCTGGGTCGAAAAGGAGCTTGCTACCCCACCCATGGGTATGTCAAAGGCTGACTGGGTTAACGCAACATCTAGATGCATGCCAACAACGCTTCCCATGCCAGAAAAAGATGAAACAGCAAAAGAGGCTATTACTGACCCGGAACCCATTTCAACCGGCTTTTTCAGCGGCCTGAAATACGGCCTGGTATTCGGGCTTTCAATCATAACCGGGCTGGCAATCATCCAGCTCGCCCAGTTCGATCCCAGCAAAGTCGCAGAAAAGGGTGGGAGGATGGAAATTGCCAGCTTCATTGAAGACGAAACTACAAAACTCCCGACTTTTTTCGAAAAAGATTTTTCCGATGTAACCTTTTTTGATTATCGTGAATCTAAGTTGATGAGTTTCGTTGAAAACGAACAAATTCCCTCGTTTATCGAGGAAAATCAGGAGGAAGAGCAATGGATAGAAAACGATTCTGGCTGACTTTGGTTCTCAGTGTAATGGTAATTTTCGCCGGGCTTAGCCTGCAAGCCCAACCTGGGCCAATGAACGATGACGATCGCCCCCAGTTCGGCAATGACCACCCCTCGCCCCAGGAAATGATGGAAAAACGTGAACGTGCCGGCAAATTCGGTGGCAAACGCGGCCCCAATCCGGAAATGATAGAAATGCGCAAAAAACTCAACGCGATTCAGGCCATAGCTGAAGCCCACAAGGAACTGGCAAGGGTTTACGAAGAACAGAAAAAAATCGATGAAGCTGCCGCCGAACTGAAAAAGATCATTACTCTGGTAGAAGAAAACCAGATCGAAATGCCTGAAAACGACAGAGCAAAAGATAAAGGCCCGATGATCTCACGCAAGATTCTGCCCGTCTATTTTGAGATTGCTCGCCTCTATCAGATCAATAACCGTGTCGATGACGCTGAAAAAATCCTGAAAGAAGGCATTGCCAAGTTTGAAAAAGATGAACCTCAGGCAGCTTCAAAGTTGATTCTTATGCTCAGCGACATCTACAAAAAGTCGAACAAACTCGACAAGTCCGAAGAATTGCTGAAAAAAGTAATTGAAATCAACCAGAAAGCTCTCAAAGAATAATTTAAACTTTTATTTTAATCCAATTTTGTAACAGAGATTGCTTCTCCATGCATAATTGGCAAAAATCACCCGACAGGCTTGAAACCCGGTCGGGTGATTTCTTTTGCAAGGCTCAACAAGAATACTTATGATACGCGAGTTGCGATATCCTGTGCCGCCTGCTTCGGCGAATGGGCACCACAGGAATCGGTTGATGCCGTCTCGGTCGCCAATGGATAAAAGCCAAACTTTCTCATGACTTCAAGCTTGGGCAGGATATTGTTTTTCAGGTCCATGTGAAAAAAGCCCGGAAAAATGTCGGGATTCGCCTTGATGAAGGCGTATTTATCTTCATGCTCACTGGCAATCGCAAACTTTCCGGAAGTTGAAACCTCATGGCCGGTAATCATGTATTCCGGAAAAAGCTCTGGACTAAAATCGAGAGAATAGCGGTCGCGGTTTTCGATAAACAGCTCGGTTTGCGGAAGCAGGCAAAGCAGAGAAGGCAGAATCCGCACCCCCATCATGCGAAACATTACCATCTGAAAAACGGTTTGATGAAAGTCATCCATGGTTTCAAACGGAAAACCCCAGACATAAAAAGCATCGACCCTGGGAAAAATTTTCTGGGCTGCGCTGACAATCTCGACGGCATCGGCGGCAGAGAAGCCCTTTTTAACCATTTGCAAGATACGATCGCTGCCACTCTCGATACCAAACCTCAGCTCGACACAACCAGAATCGGCCATGGCCTGCATCATTTCAACGTCAGTAAGATCAACACGCCCGAAAGATTTCCAAAAAACTTTCATTCCGGAATTCTGTAGTTTTTCGCAAAAATCGAGCACCCGTTTTTTGGTACTGACGAAATACTCGTCCTGAAAAAGAAACATCTTCACGCCGGCGCGCTCATGAAGCAATTTCATTTCTTCAATAATCGAATCATTCGAACGAAAAGTGGAATGGTGGTCCCAGACCGGAGCTACCGAGCAGAAAGTGCACGGATACGGGCAGCCACGAGAAGAAAGAATTCCATAACCCTGATAATTTTGCAGATCTATTTTTTCGAATGCCGGAAACGGCTGCTGATCAAGGCTTTCAATCCTGGCACGCGGCGAGGTTCTGACCACTGATCCATGCTGGTTACGAAAAACCAGTCCTGGTACTGTTTCAAGGGAAGATTGGTTTTTCACCGCCCGCACCAGTTCGGGTCCGGTCAATTCGCCTTCGCCGACGACAATGCAGTCTATCCACGGAAATCGCTGCATGATTTTTTCTTCAACCGATTTTGTGCCTACGCCACCAAGCACGAGAAACTTTTCGGGATAAATCTGCTTGAATTTCTGCATTGCCAGGATAGTGAATGGCAAAAGGTTAGCCATACAGGAAAACCCGACAATATCTGCGGTTTCACCCAAAAATTCGACAATGCGCTCAACTTCGAAAGGCTCAGTAAAATCATTCAACTGATAGTCACGAAAATCAACACGAAAGCCGGCATCTTCGATTGCCCTGGTCAGGTAAAGGCAGCCCAGAGGGACATGCAGTTCACGGTCTACAGAATCAAGATAGCGAACATAAAGAAGATTCAGGTTCAACAAAGTTAGATCGGCCGGCACCGTCATTTCTGGTCGCCCTTATCAAAATTCGGTCTCTTTTTTATGCCCGGCATATCTGAGCGTATGCCTCGACAGATGGCCGAGTCATCAAAATCCGGTTTTATCGATGGCGCGGGAACGGCCTGAAGCTTGGCCTGAAAATTGATTTTCAGCAAAAGATTTTCAGGATCTGACTGACTCTTGAAAAAGTAATCTTCAGCCGCTATTTCAGAGCATATCGCCTGTAAAATACCAGCCAGTGTTTTTCCCGAAGTTTGTTCCTCGACAACTTTTGTTGAAACCACTTCATCAAGGCCATTTATTTCTATACGGAATCCGCTTTTATCAGAGAGTTTCTGCAAAGCCTGAGCAACGGTCTGCCCTTCGAGCTCTTCTTCAAGAGTCTGGTCGAAGGGCGCCTCGGGCTTATCAAAAAAACTGTCAATCGGCAGTTCTTTTTTGCCCAACTCCGGGATTAATTCTGGAAAATCTGGTCTGGCCCCACGATCTGCCAGGTGGTCGTCGTATTCATCGACAACTGGCGGCAAAATCTGCGGTAACGGCATTTCTTTTTCTTCCGAATCATCATTTTCTGAGGCCTGGGATTCATCAATTTTTTCAGGAGTTTCGTCCGGTCGAATTCCGGTAAGCAAAACAGCAGTCTGATTGAGCGGCGGTGCTTGCACCTGTTCATTGGCGGTTCGGCTATTTTCAGGGGTTTCAGCCCGCCCCGCCACCGGAGCAAAGGTAAGCTGTGTCAGAAGCGCAAACATCGCCGCCGCTGAACCGCCGGTAAGAGCCTTGCGCTGGGCGGCAGAAACCTGTGTCGCCTCGATCATCTTTTCAAGATGACCAACCGGAACGCAGGCCAGCATGGCCTTTTCACTTTCATCGAGCGGCAGATTCATTTCGCCGACCAATTTTTCTTTCTTGCTCAAAAGCTCCTTTTTAAAATCCGGATCAACCGAGGCTTTCTTGATCAAAAGCTCAAGCCCGCGGGGAATATCATTGCGAATCGAGCGCGGGGCGGCAGGCCGGCCGCCAACGATGGTATGCCCCTGCTCGTCAGGGTTTTCCGAGGTCGCCATACGAATCTTTTTATCAGACATCGATCAGCCTCCAGTTAAAACATTCTAAGAACAGGATATCATCGTGCCAACAGAATGCAATAGCGGTTGGCAATTTAAGCATGCTTAATTAACTACCTCTTCTGCCAGCATCAACTGACTTCTTGTTCGCAAACGGCGAAGATTTTCGCGGCCAAGATAGTATTTCCGACCGGGATCTCTCATTTCCAGACGCCAGCTGGTTAATTTGGCAACGCGCTGCTGAGCCGGCGGATGTGAATGAAAGTAACTGCCTGCTGCCACAGCCACCGATTTGCCGAATTCTGAAAAAGGGTCTTTGGCCTTTTGGGCCGGTCTGGTCTTTTCGAACTTTTCCCCGAGCCTCTTCATGACACGTTCAGAAGCTGAGGGATCATACCCTGCCAGAATTGCCAGGTGCAAACCACCCCGGTCAGCTTCAAATTCCTGGTATTTACGGTATCCGCCAGTTATGACCATCGTAGCGTAGCGCATGGCAATTTTGGTTAAAAAGTTGTCAAACAGCGGCCCCCCGATTTTTTTGGCAGCCAGCTCAGCCTGAAAAAGCTCGATGCAATGCCTGGCATCGACGTGAGTGATTTCATGACCGATGATTGTCGCCAATTCTGCCTCGGACTCAACGAAGTCCAGCAAACCGGAAAAAACGAATATCTGTCCGCCGGGTAAGGCAAAAGCGTTAACGGTATCATTATCGATAAGATGAAATTCATATTTGATTTCTTTGCGTTTTATGCCGCCAGTTAAAGAGCGCCCCAACCTTTTTACATAGGCCTCTCGCTCACGAAATTCCTTTTGTGGATTCCGGCCGCCAAAATGCATGTTTGCTGCAAGCCGCCGACCAAGTTCCATTTCTTCTTCGGCAGTAACCTTAGTACCAAGCATAAGTGGTCGGGTTGCAGTTTTTTGCGCATCGCCAACCAGTTCCATGACACTGGAAAGACTTGCCTGCTGTTGTGGATTTTCAATGATTACCAGGGCAAGCGAGGCCAGAAGCATAACGGCAACAATTATCAGTGAATAAAGAGGTTTCATCAGAGCAATTCCTCAAACCTTTCCTTGAATCTTGTATAGGCCCAGGAAATTAATATCAAAGCACCGCCAAGACAAATGAAGGCGAGAATACGAAATGGTGCATCGAGAAATCGTGCGTCGTAAAGAAATACCTTGAGAATGCAAACCATCGCCGTTCCAAGCCCGGTAAGCCGCAGCACCCGGTCGCGAATGAAGAAACCGGCAGTCAGCAGAATTATTCCCATGGCGGCCCATGCCAAAGTAAGATAGCCACCGGAAATCTGCAAATACAGAAGGTAGGCGAAAAGAGCCGAACCGGCCAAAGATGAAATTTCGCGACGATAAACATCGAAAATCTTCAAAATTGTATCATTTGCTTCTACAGGCTCATTCTTTGACAGCCAACGATTTATATACAGGGCAGCAATAAGCGCGGCACCGATAAACCAGGTATTAGAGGTTATGGAATCGCCTCCGGCATTCCGCAGGTCGGTGCTTATGCCATAGCCAACCGCTCCGATTACCAGAAAAATGGCCTGCCTGGCAAAATGCCTGTTATTGAAGTGATTGCCGGCCAAAGTCAGGCCAATCGCCGCGATCGCCCAGGCCGGCGCGGTAAGCCCATAGCCCAGTTCGAAACGAATAAGAAATGCGGTTAAAGCAGCGCCAAAATATGAATAAACAGGGGCAAACGCCTTGGTTGCACCGGTAGGCGAAGCTTCCCAGTCTATTTCAACGTCGGTACGAAAATACAGATGAACCATGAGAAAAATAACCGGAATGACGGTCAATAGGCGATAAGAAACGCCAAACGTCAGCTCGTCTGCTCCCATGTTCACCATAAAAAGCCGTAAAAATGCAATGGTGACGATGCTGTGACCAGTAAAGCGCAGCAACTGCCAGGGAGCCCTGAAAGCGACTTCTATTACCAGAAGACCGGCAAGAGCCCAGCCCACGGCGACCCCTATCGGCGGAAGAACATACCAAAGCCAGGTACACAGCCCCACCGAAGCAATGGCGAGGCAGTCTTCCAGTGAACCGAGGAAAAATTTCTGCCGCTCGACTGCGGCTTCTCCCGGAGCCTGGCACCAGAATCCGCGCAAAACTCCCGAAACAAAATATTGTATCAATATCGAACCCGCCAAAATAGCCAATGATGGACCATTTCGGTGGGGCCAGGCGAGAAGCGAAACACTAAGATAAAAGAAAAAGTTCAGGATAAATACGAATCGGGTAGGATGCTGATCATCACCAGAATTGCGCCGCAAAAAGTTCATGCTGATCATCTCAAAGGTGACCCAATTCACCAGCAAAAGAGATTGGGTGAAAGTAAGCCTGGCCACCGCTTCCACTTCTTTTGGCGAAGCTCGCCAATGCAGCCTTGCCAACATCGAGCCATAACAGAGAATAAGTCCTGAAACCGCCAATTGATGCCAGGAATAACGGTAGGAGAGAACGAGCATGCCAATCGTCAAAACCGCTGCGGCAACCTCTGAGAACAAGGAAACCTCGCTGACAAAAAGCGAAACGAAAGCCAGCAGAAAAGAAAGTCCCACTGCCGTTTCCGAAGCAAAATAAAGCGAGTGACCGATCATTCCCCCGGCAACGACCAACATCAGAAGCATTCCCAAAATTGGAGAATCGACCACTTTGGTCGCGTCGACGCCATGCGCCGCAAAAGCGGTCAAATATAGACAGGCCCAACCGCCACCGATCAACCCCAGGCTCAAGACATCGTCAGAATCACGCTTGTTCAGAATGATGCCCCATGCCAGCAGGCCGCCACCAAGAATAGCTCCGACAGCGAGCTTGGCCATTGGTCCCATTGAGCCAAGCGTGTATTTGAGAAAAAGCGCAAGGCCAATGACTAGGAGCAACGCCCCGATTTTACTCATGAGGTTGCCGCCAATCATTGATTCCATATCAAGTTCACCCAGACTTTCATTCCTGGGTTCGCTCTTTTTAGGTCTTCCGGCAGAAGTTCCCGGCTGTTGTCGAAGCGGTTCAAATTCTCGACTGATATCGGAAAGATCATTGGCTGGGGTTGAATTTCCACCTGGGGTTTGAGAGTTAAAAATCATATTCTCAGAGAATTGGGCTTCTTTCCCTTCAGGGGGAAGTTGCATTTCTTCGATTTTTCCACCAGCCAGCTCTGGTGGCAACCCCAAGCCTGTCGGTTCTGCATGGCTAACTGCGGCTGAATCTGCCATAACCGGATCGAAGGTTTTTTCGAAGGCCGCGACCAATGTAGAATCGTTTAGAGTTGCATCATTATTTTGCCCTTGAGCATAGGCATTTGAAGATGAAGCTACATTCTGGTGGTGAATTCCTGATTGATTTATCTGGGCAGCGCCAAACTCATTTCCACCATTCCGGCCAGCTTTCTCCTCAAGCTTTCTTAAACTGTTCTGAAGCCTTAGAACCTTGTCGCTGAGCATGTCAATATCGTTATTGTGCACCTTGATTCTTGATTTGAGATCGTAGATCGTGCGAATTGCCCAGGCAACGAAAATAAAAGGCGAAAGAACCAACAACAGCAACAATGAGCCGCCGTAAAGAATTTCCATGATTGTGCCCCTGTAAAGATCTAAAAGATTAATCAATTTTATCAGTATACTTCGTTCTGCACAAATTATCCGGGAATCACACCCAAAAAAGAATGATTAGTAAAATGTGTCTGACAACAAAATTTTAAATGAACTCAAGATTTACATGTTATAATGTCGGAAAACTGGGGATCAAAATGTCCAAAAATAATAAACGAACTGAATATTCACCAGATCTTTTGTGCCAGCAATTGCACGCTCTTTACGATCTATTGCAGGATCGGAAAGATCAGATAGTTGCCGACCCGGACTTTAATCCGGGCAATGATGCTCTAAATCAGGAACTTGAAGATATCTACTTCAAAATGAAACTCCTTCAGGAATGCTTTGAAAAATTCTGTCCGAGCTGATTGAAAACAGCAGGGCCAATTAAGAGGAATACTTATGAAAGAAAAGATGTTGATCGCATTATCGCACACTTTAAAAGGCTATTTAACCGAACCTAATGCCACAAGACTCATTCAAAAGGCCTTTAGAACCATTGAGCAACATCTGCATGCCACCTCAGTTTATATTGCCCTGCAGAACAAGCAAACCTCCTATCTCGACATTCCGCATTCTCACGGGATT
>CAZTHA010000199.1:0-8172 GCA_964613435.1 uncultured bacterium | reverse complement strand
GGTAGCGATGCGTCGCAATGTTCGAGGGCTTGAGACGCTCACCATTCTTGATACCGGGAACATTGGCCATAATCAAAACCCGCTGTAACGGCTTGCATTTCTGGGTAATCTCGTAAAAAAGCCGCATGCCCCAGACATCCTTGCCAAGCCCGGGGGCCGGCTCATCGAGAGCGGTTTTCCAGTTGCGATCATACCACCAGCTGTCGAGACCGAGCTTTAGCAAGCTGCCCAATGCCTTTTCTCGAGACTCCAGTTCTAGAGGCGAAAGGGCAATCTGATCAAAAGGCTCAGGATGATCGTTGAACATCAGGGCAATGTTCTTGTCGTGCATAATCTTGAAGAAAGTTCCCAGATCCGGAAACAGCTGATGATTGACCTCATAGCCGGTCGAACCACCCTCGCGCCAGTCGGTATCGACGACAAACATGTCGATTGGCATGCGCCGCACGCGATATTGCCTGACCAGCTCGAAAATATCCGAATCGGAAAAAGCATGATAGCGGCTGTAAATAAAGCCGAGCACATGTTTGGGCAGCATGGGAACCTGCCCGGTCAGGTCGATGAGCTCGCGACGAAAACGTTTATAGCCTGATGCCCGGGGAAAGAAAATGTAAAAATCCTCGAGCGAATCACTGATCTGCCAGCCCGAAAGCATGTCATCGGCATACTCGGGGGGCGGCGCAGTCGCGCCGAACTCGGGCGGCACCAGACGGGGATAATCGGCTAGCAGCCAATAATCGGGCAATTTGCCGGGTTCGGGCAAATCGGCGGGCGCGGGTTTGGCTTCAGCAATTCGAAACCAGCGCCCTTCGCAGCGAAAACGAATCTCTTCGACCTTTTTCAAATAAAGGGGCAATTCGAATTCAATCGCCGCAGTGGCAATTCGGACGCGATTGCCCAAGAAGCGCACGCGAAACGAAGGCATCGCAAAAAACCGACTGACGATATGAAAAGTCAGCTGGTCCTCAAACACCGGCGTATCATCGAACGAAAGACGGTCGGCGCGTTCAAAACGAATCAAATAATCGGAAAGAATCTGAATGCGCAGATCGCCTATATAAATTTCCGGTGAAAATGAGCTGCTGGTCAAGTTTATCTCAATTTATCTGCCACTTCAGACTGGGCCAGTATCCATTCAAGCGCTTCATCACGAAGCTCGAGCGGACCGGTGCGGTGACCGCCCTCGAATTCGATCCAGAGAGTGTTCCAGTCATGCTTCTTCAAAAACTTTTCGTCTTCCTTCATCAGCTTGTAATTGAAGTCGGTCGGGCTGGTGAGAAAAACGCAGGCCTTGTTGTACGGATATTTATCGAACTGCTTGAGGCTGTTTTCGTGAATGTAGCCGACACTGCTGATAACCCCGGCTACCGTATCTGGATGAAAGAACGAAAACAGATGGGAGGCCATGCCGCCGCCCGAAGTGCCGACAGCGATGATGCAGTCGGTTTTAATCGGATATTTGGGCGCGATTCGCTCATCGATCAATTTAACGATACGCTTCAGATAAGCCGGGATGTTCATACCGTTCTTGACGATCTTCGAAGCAAAAAGCACGCAGCCGTGCTTGTCGGCGAGTCCCTGCCAGTCCTTGATCAGGCCCCGGCCATTCCCACCCGGAGAAAAGGCGACGATGAGCGGGTAAAACCGCCCGCCTTCAAGACCTTCAGGAGCATAAAGAAAATACTCGTTCTCTTCGATGAGGCCCGGCTCGTAATCAGCTGCGGCTGGAGCCGTATCCGCTTCGCTCATTTGTTCCTGACCGGGGTCGGCCGATTCATCCGCAACAGACTCGTGAGTCGGCACGGCATCAACATCCGACTCTGAAACCGAAGCTTCTTCGCCGGGCGCGACCGCGCCTTCTTCGCCTTCAGCAGCAGCGCTTCCCTGGCCGTTACCCAGAGCGTCAGCCGCTTCGGAGGTCGGCGCGTTTTCGCTGTATGCAGCATCAACGCCGGTTTCAGATTCGGGTTGAGACTGCGCCAGCTGCGGCAGGCTCATTACCAGTAACATCAGAACGAGAAACAATTCTTTATACTTCTTCATTGCTTCACCCTTCATTTTCCAGTCGTCGTTCAGGCCTCGTCAAAGAGGCTGAACCCGGCTATTTCTTGTCGTAGGAATCATGATAAGGACAGGCTACGAGATGGCCAGGGTCGACTTCAAGAGTCGGCGGCAGCTCGTTGGCACATTCGGGCCGGGCAATCGGACAGCGGGTTCTAAACCCACAGCCAGATGGCTTTCGCAGTGGCGTCGGCACATCGCCTTCGAGAACGATGCGCTGTTCGCGCTTGTTAACCGGATCAGGACGCGGAATTGCCGAGAGCAACGCCCTGGTATAGGGATGGCGCGGATTCTGAAACAGCTCTTCAGATTTGGCCAGTTCGACGATGTTACCCAGATACATTACTGCAATGCGGTCTGATATATGCTCTACCACCGCCAGATCATGGGCGATGAAAATATAGGTCAGACCGAATTCTTCCTGGAGATCCTGCATCAGATTGATAACCTGGGCCTGAATCGAAACATCGAGGGCTGATACCGGTTCGTCGGCAATGACCAATCGAGGATTTGTGGCCAAAGCCCGGGCAATACCGATACGCTGGCGCTGGCCACCCGAGAATTCATGGGGATAACGCAAAGCCTGTTCAGCTGACAGTCCGACCTTTTCCATGAGCCAGGCAACCTTGTCGCGCCGCTGTTGTTCGGACAAACCCGGTTCATGAATCGCCATCGGTTCCATGATTATGTCACTGACGGTCATACGCGGGTTAAGCGAGGCGTAGGGATCCTGAAAGATCATTTGAATTTCTGAGCGAAACGGCCGCATCTGGTTGTTGTTAAGCTGGGCAACATCGACCTTGAGCGGCGTAGGAATCGAAAAGGCCGGCACCTTGACCGAGGTTCCGCCTTCTTTTACGGCGACCACCGGCACTTCACCGGTCAGCTTCGAATTGAATAGAATCTGTCCGCCGGTCGGGCGGTACAAATTGATGATGCATTTACCGGTCGTTGATTTACCACAGCCGGATTCGCCGACCAGGCCGAGGGTTTCCCCTTCCCTGAGCGTGAACGACACGCCATCGATGGCCTTAACGTCGGCCACCTTGCGGCGAAACACGCCGCCAAGCACCGGAAAATACATTTTCAGGTCTTTTACTTCAAGAAGGGTTTTGGAATTTTCTTTTGAATTGTTCATTTAATCACTCCTTCTTTCCGTTTTGCGCCATTGGCTTGACCAGATGACAGCGAACCTGGTGTCCGGGGGCGACTTCGACCATCTCGGGCATTTGCGTTTCGCAGATATCGATCTTTTTCGGGCAGCGGGTGCAGAAGCTGCATCCGGCCGGAAGATTGAACAGCGAAGGCACCATGCCTTCAATGGTCGACAAGCGGCGAACCTTCTGCCCCGGCTTGGGCAAAGAAGCGAGCAAGCCCTGGGTATAAGGGTGCTGCGGCGAGGTAAAGATCGTTTTGACGTCGGCGATTTCCTGAATTTTGCCGCAATACATGACGACGACGCGCTGACAGGTTTCAGCGACCACCGCCATATCATGGGTAATCAGCAAAATGGCGGCATTGGCGGTCTTTTGCTTGACCTCGAGCATCAATTCAAGAATCTGCGCCTGAATGGTCACATCGAGAGCAGTGGTCGGCTCATCGGCGATCAGCAACGATGGGTTGCAGGCCAGGGCCATGGCGATCATGACGCGCTGACGCATTCCACCAGAGAATTGATGCGGATATTCCAGCAGACGCTCACGGGCCGATGGTATGCCGACCAGTTCGAGCATTTCGGCCGCCTTATCGAAAGCAGCGGCCTTATCGAGTCCCTGGTGCAGAATCAGAGCTTCGGCAACCTGGTAACCGATGGTAAAAACCGGGTTAAGGCTGGTCATCGGTTCCTGGAAGATCATTGAAATCTTGTTGCCGCGAATCTTGCGAATGGCGTCGTAGTCTTTGCTACGGTAGGCGGCGAGCAGATCCTTGCCTTCGAAAACGATCGAACCGTCGACGATTTCGCCGGGCGGGTTGGGAATCAGCTGCATAATCGACAGCGAAGTAACCGACTTGCCTGAGCCGGACTCACCGACGATTCCGAGAACTTCGCCCTCGTAGATATTGAAGTCAACGCCATCAACAGCTTTGGCAATGCCGGCTTCGGTTCTGAAGTATGTCTTGAGGTTTTTTACGCTTAATAGTTCTTTTGCCATGACGCTGCTCCTTACCGCAATCTCGAATACTGTTTCGGATCGAAAGCTTCACGAATGGCTTCGCCAATGAACGAAACAAGAAGCAGAGTCAGAAACATTGCCAGGGTTGGGGAAAGAATCAGCCATTCCTTGTGCAGGTTGCCGAGCCCCTGCCCGAGCAGTTCGCCCCAGCTTGGCGTCGGTGCCGGAAGACCGAAACCGAGGAAGTCGAGCGACACCAGGGCGCCAATGTTGGCGACAACGGCAAACGGCGCGAATGAAATGACCGGAGTCAGCGCATTCGGCAGAATGTGCTTGAAAATGATGGCGCCGTCGGTGCAGCCAATTGCCTGGGCGGCGGCGACGTAATCTTTCGACTTTTCGCGCAGGAATTCACCGCGGATGTAGTAGGTCATGCCCATCCATTTGAAGAGCACAAGAATGATAACCAGCATCCAGAAATTGGGAATCATGATCGCAGCAAAGATCATCACCGTGTAAAGGAATGGCATTGCCGACCAGATTTCAACGAAGCGCTGCATGACGATATCGAATTTACCGCCGTAAAAACCAAGCAACGCCCCGAAACTGATGCCGATCAGGTAACAGAGAAAGGTCACGACCAGCGCGAACGAAACTGAAGTTCTAAAGCCGTAAACCATGCGGGCAAAGACATCGCGACCGCGGTCATCGGTGCCAAGCAGGTGCTGGAAGGTCGAAGGCTTTTTGACACCGGGCTTGAGCGGCAGGTGGCCGGCCAGAGCCAGCTTGTGATAAAGCTTAACCTCGCTGAGTTCGGCCCATTCGGAATGGCCGTATTTCTGCTGCAGTTCGGCAGCGGTCGGCTTGCTTTCGGGAAGAATAAAAAGGCCCTCGTCGAAGAATTCCTGTCGCCATTTGTTTTGGGCCCAGGTCGGCGGATGGGGCGGGCGGCAGGGCAGTTCGTCGAGCAGAGATTCAAGTGGGCCATAGGGGTAGAGCGGCAGCAAAACCCAGTCGTCACCCCACTCCTGGTAGTTCTTGTCTTCTTCGGTAGCAGTGCCCTTGGCGATGCGGTCTTTCCGTTCCTGATTGCGCACCTGATAAATCTGTTTCATCTGGCGGTAATTGGGAATGCCGTAACCTTTAAGGCCAAATGCACGGGCACTTTCGAAGCTGAACAGGGTGAAATGAATTTTCCCCTGATATTTAACGAAAATTGCCTTGCTGTTGATCATAAATTCACTGAAAAACGACAGGCCAAAAATGATGATAACGAAAATGAACGAGTAATAACCGCGTTTGATGTTTTTAAATTTGTTCCAGCGTCTTTTGAAGATCGGACTGGTAAAAAACATGCGAAATGAATCGAGGCCGGAAGCGACGATCGGGTAAAGCCAGATCAGCGCGGCAATGGCCAGACCAAGAATCACCGCACTTTCGAACGGGTCTGAGCCGGCGGTGGTATTGGCAGTGCCAAAGTCGGGCATAACCCAGGCAATAAACGCATAGAAAACGATAAACGCGATCAGTTTGCTTGCATATTCTTTGATAATATTCTTATTCATCATGAAAACCTGATCCTTGGGTCGATTATGCAGTAAAGAATATCTGAAAAGATATTACCAAACAGCTTGAGCAACGAGCCGATGACGAGAATGCCAAGGGTCACCGGGTAATCACGGGCAATCAGCGACTCGTAACCGAGCAGCCCGAACCCCTTGATGTTGAAAACCTTTTCAATCAGATATGAGCCGGCAAGAATCAACGAAAGCATGTGGCCAAGCCCGGTCGCAATAGGAATGAGCGAATTTCGCAATGCATGTTTGAAAATGACGGTCTTTTCAGACAAGCCCTTGGCAAAAGCGGTTCGCACGTAATCCTGTCCAAGGTTCTCCATTAATGAATTTTTCATCAGCACGGTCATCGACGCGAACATGCCGAGCACATAGCAGAATACCGGCAAAACCATGTGCCGGGCCTTATCGAGAAACTGACCAAAGCCACTCAGGTCGGAATGGTTACCGCTTTCAAGCTTGCCGCGCTTACTTTCGGGCAGATGTTTGAAGGCCGGGTGGCGAACATTGATGGTCTGATCATCTTTGAGATTGGGAAATTCCTTGCGGACCTCGGTGGGCAAATCGATGGCCTTGCCGCCTTCGAGCAGGTAGCCGGCCAGATATGTGTCTTTAACGATCGTCGTGCTTTCAGTGCCGCCGAGAGGCAGGACATCCCAGTATGAACCGCCACCGAGCAGCATCAGCAAAATGACGCCGGCGGTCCAGCCGGGCACCGAATAAGCGACGAACACGAAAAAAGAACTGGCGGTATCGAAGACCGAGCCGTGTTTGACCGCCTTCCAGACCCCAAGCGGGATACATATACTATACGAGAGCAAAAAGCCGGTTAAACCGAACCAGATCGAAATCGGAAACTTCTCGACGATAAGGTCCCAGACCGGGCGTGAATAGGTGTCAGATACGCCAAGGTCGAGATGGAGAACCCGCCAGAGCCAATGCATATAGGCGATGTAGAAAGGCTTGTCGAAACCATAGATTTCTTTGAGCTTCTGCATCATTTCTTCGGAAATCTGCCCTTTGCGGTCCATCGAGCTTGAAGTTCCGGCGCCACCCTCGCCTTCCTGGGCAGCAGCCTGTTGATAGCGCAAAACCGCCTGTTCAACGGGTCCGCCGGGAACGAAACGGGTTACCGTGAAGCACAAGAAGGTAATTCCAATAAATGTTGGAATGATCAATAAAAATCTGCGGATAAAATAACTGTACATTACTTTATCTCCTCAGCTTTGGTGTTCGAGGCCGGGTAATGCTGATCCCACCATCTGACGATTTCTTCGCCAACCGGCAGGGAAGCATTTTTGGCTTTGGCTTTTTCAAGCTCTTTCGCCTTTTCTTCATCGTGCCACCAGAGGCTGACCAGGCTGCGCTGATCACCGGTTTTTGCAAGAACATAGTCGGGCATACCGAACTTGTTCCAGTAAAGCAGGCGGGTGTGGGCGGCATACCAGCCCAACGCATAGAGATGCATGCCACAGACGATACCGTCGATTTCACGAACAGCCTTGATACGTTCATCGGCGTCGAACATCAGCGGGTAGGCATCACAGATTTCATCGATGCGCTCGTTTTTCAGGCCCCAGATGTTGTTGTTATTGGGCAGATCAGCAAACTTTGAGTGAAACGAGCTTTCCGGGTTCGGGAAAAGAATGCCGGTATAGGCGCGTGAGCTCATTTCAAAGTTGCGTTCGCCGACTTCCTTGATATCGGTGGCCCAGGTAACCTGTTTAAGGTTGAGCTTGATACCGACGTCTTTCAGGTCTTCCTGGAAAATGGTATAGATGCGTTCTGAGCTTTTCTGAACATAGTTCAGGCTTAGTTCGAAACGCTTGCCATCTTTAACCAGCCAGCCTTCGCCGTCGCGATTTTTCTGCAACCAGCCGGCTTCTTCGAGCAAGCGAACTGCTTCATCGGGATCGAATCTGACTTTGGGGTTATCCTGATTGGCATAGGGCGAATTGGGATAAAAAGAATCGAGATACTCGTATTCGTTGAAGAAAAGCTTGTCCATCATCTTTTCGCGATTGTACAGGTGGGCGATGGCCTTTCTTACACGCTTATCATCAAAGGGTGCCTTGCGCATGTTGAAAGCCATGCCGGAAACGCCGATCGCGCGATGGGTATAAACCTTGCGTTTCTGGATCCAGCCTTTGGCAATCTGGGGCAACATGGCAGGGGTGAAGTCCTGGTGCCATTCGCGGGCGACATTGACATAAACCCAGTCGAGTTCGCCTTTTTTAAATTTTTCTTTTATCAGGTTTTCATCCTGAATGAAAATGAACTGGAGCTTGTCAAAGTTGTAGTAGCCCTGAGCGCGGGGCAGATCTTTCTGCCACCAGTCGTTACGGCGGCTGAGAATGATTTCTTCGTTAACCTTTGAGCTTTCGTAGGTGTAGGGGCCAGAGCCTGGCATCATTTTGAACTGG